>NZ_JBJDRM010000004.1:0-264188 GCF_044987515.1 Sphingobium sp. ZW T5_29 | reverse complement strand
GTTCGGGGGCGGCGGCGCTGCTGGGGAACGCCGGGGCGGCGGTGGATTCGGGGGCTTTGGGCGGCAGGCCCCACCCCAGCGCGGGGCCAATGTTTCCTACCGGCTCGCGGTCAGCTTTGTCGACGCGGCGACGCTGGCCCCGCAGCGTGTCACGCTCCAGGACGGCAAGAATATCGACCTCAAGCTTCCGGCTGGCGTCGAAACCGGCACCCAGATGCGTTTGTCGGGGAAGGGTCAGCAGGGGAGTGGCGGCGCGGGCGACGCGATCGTCACCATCGAAGTAAAGCCGCACCCCTTCTTCACCCGTGAAGGCGACAATGTGCTGCTCGACCTGCCGATCACGCTGGATGAAGCGGTCAAGGGCGGGAAGGTCAAGGTGCCCACCGTCGATGGCCCGGTGATGCTGGGCGTGCCCGCAGGCTCCACATCCGGCAAGACGCTTCGGCTGCGAAACAAGGGCTTTACGATGAAGAATGGCGAGCGCGGCGATCAACTGGTGCGATTGCAGATCGACGTTTCCGCCGACGACCCCGCGATCCGCGAACTGGTCGAAGGCTGGCAGGACAGCCGGGCCGTCCGGGCCCATCTGGGCGTCTAGGCGTTAAAGGCGGATGCAACCTTCGCCTTATTCGCCCGAAACCCGTCGGCGCAGGGTCGCCAAGCAGGCCCGCGCGCGATGGCAGCGCCATATGGAGCGCGTGCCACCCGGATCCTACATGCTGGAGATATTGAAGCGGGTCGCGGTAGGCACCTATAATGACGGCTTCATCCACGCGGGCAACCTTGCCTATCTGTCGTTGATGACGCTGTTCCCATTCTTCATCGTCGCGGCTGCGGTGGCGAGCATCTTTGGACGATCTGCCGACGGGCTGGCGACCGTAGGCACTTTCCTTCAATCCGTGCCCCAGGGCGTCGCCGATGTCGTGCGCAAGCCCATCTACGACGTGTTGAACGCCCGCACCGGGCCGCTGCTGTGGCTTGGCGGCCTTGTGGGCCTGTGGACAGTGGGCAGCCTTATCGAAACCATCCGCGATATATTGCGCCGCGCCTACGGGACGGAAAGTACGCGGCCTTTTTGGCATTATCGGCTGAACGCGATCGGCATCACCCTGGTCAGCGTCCTTGCGGTCATGTTCGCCTTTTCCATGCAGGTCCTGATGGCAGGCGCGGAACAATTTTTGCTGCGGTTGCTGCCCTTTGCCGATGATGCGATCCGTATCGTGACGGTTACGCGGTTCGTGCCGATCGCGATCCTGTGCGTCGCTCTCTACTATCTCTACTTTTCCCTGACCCCCAGCGCCTACAAGCATAAACGCTTCCCCAAATGGCCCGGCGCGGTAGCCACGGCCCTGTGGTGGTATGGCGTCACGACGCTCCTTCCGCCCACCTTGTCCTTGCTGGGCAACTATGATGCGACCTATGGCAGCCTGGCAGGTGTGATGATCACGCTCATTTTTTTCTTTCTCGTTGGGCTTGGCGTGGTAATTGGCGCGGAACTCAATGCGGCGCTTGCTGAATTTCCCGAAGAGGAATGGCAGGCGGTTGTCGCCGAAAGCAAAGGGAACGGACATCAGAATGACGGGCTTGATGGCGGGAAAACGCGGCCTCATCATGGGGCTGGCGAATGACAAGTCGCTTGCATGGGGCATTTCCAAGGCGCTGCGGGCGCAGGGCGCGGAACTGGCCTTTGCCTATCAGGGCGATGCCCTGGCCAAACGTGTGCGGCCGCTGGCGGAGGAACTCGGCTCCGATTTCCTGATCGATTGCGATGTTTCCGACATGGCAAAGCTGGACGCGGCGTTCGACGAAGTGAAGGCGCGCTGGGGCAAGCTGGACTTCGTGGTCCATGCCATCGGATTTTCCGACAAGAACGAACTTCGCGGCAAATATGTCGACACCAGCCTGGAAAACTTCCTGCTGACGATGAATATTTCCGCCTACAGCTTCGTCGCCGTGGCCAAGCGGGCGCGCGCATTGATGACGGAGGGCGGCAGCCTGCTGACGCTCAGCTATTATGGCGCGGAAAAGGTCATTCCCCATTATAATGTGATGGGCGTCGCCAAGGCGGCGCTGGAAACCAGCGTCAAATATCTGGCGATGGACCTGGGGCCTGAAAATATCCGCGTGAACGCCATTTCTGCCGGTCCGATCAAGACGCTGGCGGCGAGCGGCATTGGCGATTTCCGTTACATCATGAAATGGAACGAACTGAATTCGCCGCTGCGCCGCAATGTGACGATCGAAGATGTAGGCGGCGCGGGCCTTTATCTATTGTCCGATCTGGCATCGGGCGTCACCGGCGAAGTGCACCATGTCGATGCGGGCTACAATGTCGTGGGCATGAAGGCGGAGGACGCCCCGGACATCGCGCTCGACAAGGGCTGATGGGGACGCCAAAGGTCAGGGCATGAGCTTCAACACATTCGGCCGCGTCTTTCGCTTCACCACCTGGGGGGAAAGCCATGGTCCCGCCATTGGCGCGGTCGTGGATGGCTGTCCTCCCGGATTGGCGCTGAGCGAAGCGGAGATTCAGCCCTTTCTCGACAAGCGCAAGCCCGGCACGTCCAAATTCACCACCCAGCGTCGTGAGCCGGACGAGGTGCGCATCCTTTCGGGCGTGTTCGAAGGGAAGACCACCGGAACGCCGATCAGCCTGATGATCGAAAATACCGATCAGCGGTCCAAGGATTATTCCGAAGTCGCCAAGGCCTATCGTCCCGGCCACGCCGATTATGCCTATGACGCCAAATATGGCTTTCGTGACTATCGCGGCGGCGGACGCTCATCCGCGCGCGAAACGGCAAGCCGGGTCGCGGCGGGTGCGGTCGCGCGGCTGGTCATCCCGGACATCGATATCTTTGCCTATGTGAGTGAAATTGGTGGCGATGCGATCGACCCTGCGCGCTTTGACGCGAGCGAGATCGACAACAATCCTTTCTTTTGCCCGGACGCGCAGGCGGCGCTGCGCTGGGAAAAGCTGGTGGATGACGCGCGCCGGGACGGTTCATCGCTCGGCGCGGTGGTGGAATGCATCGCCAGCGGCGTCCCTGCGGGCTGGGGCGCGCCGCTCTATGCCAAGCTCGATAGCGAACTTGCTGCGGCGATGATGAGCATCAATGCGGTCAAGGGCGTTGAGATTGGCGACGGTTTCGCCGCCGCCCGGCTGCGCGGCGAACAAAATGCCGACCCCATGCGGCCAGGCAAGGATGGGCCTGAATTCCTGGCCAATCATGCAGGCGGCATCGCTGGCGGTATTTCCACCGGCCAGCCGATCAAGGTTCGCATCGCCTTCAAGCCGACCAGTTCGATCCTGATCCCGGTCGAAACCGTGACCCGCGAAGGGGAAGCATCGGACATCATTACCAAGGGGCGGCATGACCCCTGCGTCGGCATCCGGGGCGTTCCCGTGGTTGAGGCGATGATGGCGCTGGTCCTTGCCGATCAGAAACTGCTGGACCGCGCCCAATGCGGTGACGGCGGCGAGGGCCGCTGACGCGATGAATTGAGCCGGCCTTCGCGCAAATGCGCGATTCCGGCGAGACGACTCGGCAAATCTAGGTTACTATCCTTGTCATCGATCGCCCGCGGGAGGGCGAGCGGCAGCGCGTAAGCCTGGGGAGCGTCATCATGCTGAGCATGGCTTGACGGTCAAAACGTCCCCCTAAGCCGCAACACGGGCCAGCCATGACAACATGGCTGGCCCTTTGTCGTTGACGCCGGGACTGTCGGTTGGACACAACCGCGTCATCCTGTGCGGGCGTGCCGCAACGGTGATGGAAGGCGCTTTCCAGCTGGGACCGCCAGAGTTCAGCGGGGGAACAGCGCGATCAGCCTGGCGAGGCCTGATTTCAGCGCCTGACGCTGTTCCTTGTGTGGAGAAAGGCCGATCCGTACGACGGTCAGTTCCTGCGAAGGCGACACCAGAATATATTGCCCGCCATGCCCGACGCAGCCGAACAGGCTGGCGGACGCCTGACCCGGCATGAGGGCGCTTTCCCCGCTGTCCCGGTTCAGCCACAGATGTGCGCCATAGGCGGGATTGCGCCGGGAAGGCGTGCGCATGAAATCGACCCATTTTTCCGGGACGATCTGATGCCCGCCCGGTCCCCGCCCATGATTGCGCAGCAATTCGCCAAAGCGCCCATAATCGCGCGCCGTCATGTGCAGGAAACTGCCCCCGATCATGGTGCCCGCCGCATCATATTCCGCCGTCAGACTGTCAAGGCGACCGGGTATCTTCAGCCGCCCGTCGATGAACGTCTGCATTGCGCGCCGCCGCTCGTCGGGGTCGGCGCTGCTGGTCAGCATCCGCGTCATCAGATCGGCCAGGATCAGCGTGCTGCCCGTGCTGTAGGAAAATGTCGATCCAGGCATATGGCCCAATGGCTGCGCTTCGGCAAAGGCACTCATATCCTGTGCGCCATCGGTGAACAGCATGCGGACGGTATCGGCGGTGGCGATCGGTTCATCGTCCTCCACATGGTCGAGGCCTGACGACATGGACAGCAATTGCCGCAAGGTGATCCTGCCGCGTGGGTCGCCAGGCTGGCTCCAGGCGGCCACGGGCACCGGCGAATCGAGCGCCAGACGCCCGTCGGCCACCATCAGGCCCACCAGCACCGCCGTCACGCTCTTGGCCATCGACCAGGACAGCAGCTTTGTTTCGGGGCCATAGCCCGGCGCATAGCGTTCCGCGACGATTTCACCCCGATGCATGATCAGCAGCGCGCGCGTCTCTCCCACATCATCATCATCGCCATCGAACAGCGGATCGATGGCCGACCGGAGCATCGTTTCTTCAACGGCGCCGTCATTCATCACATGATAGGCCGGATCGGCGCCAGAGGCCTGCGCCGTCCACACGCCGACCATCGCCAGCAGCGACAAAAGGCCGACTGCCGCGCCAAGACGCTTTACGCTTTTCCGATCGAGCTTCATAAGCCGCGCCCTAGTGGATTGATTTTTGACATTTGCATCCCGCCAACCGGATAGGATGGTCGCAAATGCCCAATCGGACCACTAGTGCATTTTTGCGCCGGGTGAAAAGCCAGGGGCCACGAATTACGTCAACAGTCACTGGAATGCAGGAATGGGGAGCATGGCGGGCCGCCCGAAGTGGATATTTGCCCTTGCCGTCGTGGCGCTGGTGCTGACGGCGCTGCTGGCCTGGAAATGGGGTGATCTGCGCGCCCGGGCCGAGGTGGGGGCTGGCTATGGCGCACGCATCGCCTGCTCATGCCGCTATGTCGAGGGACGGCCAATGGACAGCTGCCGCAGCGACAAGGAACCGGGCATGGCGCTGGTAACGCTCGCCGATCAGCCCGAAACGCGATCCGTCCGCGCCAGTGTGCCACTGCTCGCATCGCGCAGCGCGCATTACCGGCCCGGCTGGGGATGCCTGCTCGATCCACTGCAATGAATATTTGCGCGGGGGCGCATAGCGGCTAGGACCCTGCGGATGCAGCCCGACATTCTTACCCTTCTTCACGACGTTTTTGGCTTTTCAGGCTTTCGCGGCGTGCAGGACCAGGTCGTCGGGCGCGTCATGGCGGGACGGCCCACCCTTGCCATCATGCCGACGGGCGCGGGAAAGTCGCTTTGCTATCAGCTGCCCGCCGTGGCGCTGGACGGGTGCTGCGTCGTGATTTCCCCCCTAATCGCCCTGATGCACGATCAGCTTCGCGCCGCGCAGGCGGTCGGCATAAAGGCGGCCAGCCTCACCAGCGTCGACGCCGATTGGCGCGAAACGCAGGATCGCCTGCGCAATGGCGACCTCGACCTTCTCTATGTCGCGCCCGAACGCGCGAGTGGCGAGGGGTTTCGCAACCTGCTGCGCTCCGTCCGCATCGCGCTATTTGCCATAGACGAAGCGCATTGCGTTTCGGAATGGGGGCATGACTTCAGGCCGGATTACCGGCTTCTTCGCCCGTTGCTCGACGAATTCCCCGACGTGCCGCGACTGGCGCTGACCGCGACCGCCGACGCGCACACGCGCGAGGATATTCTCGTCCAGCTGGGCATCCCGCGCGAAGGGCTGGTGATTGCGGGCTTCGACAGGCCGAATATCCGCTACGCCGTGCATCCACGTGATGGACTTAACCGTCAGCTCGCCGACCTGATCGCGAGCAATCCGGGGCCGGGTATCATCTATGCGCCGACCCGCGCGGCGACGGAAAAGCTGGCGGAGGCGCTTGGCCGGGGCGGACGTCCGGCGCGGGCCTATCATGCCGGGCTGGACCCGCAGGTGCGCGCCGCCAACCAGACCGCCTTCATCGCCAGCGAAGACATGGTGATGGTCGCCACCGTCGCGTTCGGCATGGGCATCGACAAGCCGGACGTGCGCTTCGTCGCCCATGCGGGGCTGCCAAAGTCGATCGAGGGCTATTATCAGGAATCAGGCCGCGCCGGGCGCGATGGGGAGCCTGCGCAAGCCCATCTTTTCTGGGGAGCGGAAGATTTCGCCCGCGCCCGCATGCGGATCGCCGAACTGGAACCGGCGCGACAGCAGGGGGAACGCACGCGCATCGCCGCCTTGGGCGCGCTGGTCGAAACGGGGACTTGCCGCCGCGCCATATTGTTGCGCCACTTCGGTGAAAATCCGCCGCCCGGCTGCGGCAATTGCGACAACTGCCTGAACCCGCCCCCCAGCATCGATGCGACCCAGACCGCACGAAAATTCCTGTCTGCCGTCTACCGGACCGGCCAAAGCTTTGGCGTGGGGCATATCGAATCCGTCCTGACGGGCGCGGTGACGGATAAGATCCGCGAACGGGGCCATGACCGGATTTCGGTCTATGGCATCGTCGAAGGGGAGGAAACGGCCCTGCTCCGTCCCGTCTCCCGCGCGCTGCTGGTCAGGGATGCGTTGCAGACGAATGAACATGGCGGGCTGGAACTTGGTCCCAGCGCGCGGCCCATCCTGCGTGGGGAGGAGTATGTGAGCCTGGTGCTGCCTCCACGCAAGGAACGTCGCAGCCGCAGGAGCGCGCGGAACGGCAGCGACGCCAATCCCGGGGGCAATCCCCTGTTCGACGCGCTGCGCGCCTGCCGCCGCGAACTGGCACAGGAAGCGGGGGTGCCGCCCTATGTCATCTTCCATGATTCGACGTTGCGGGAAATGGCCGAGCAACGTCCGTCCACTTTGGCCGAACTCAGCCATGTGAGCGGCGTCGGCCATCGCAAGCTGGACGCCTATGGCGACGCGTTCCTTGCGGCGATCAGGCTCCACCTTTGAACGGGGCAGGGCAGGCGACCATTGTCCTTGCCCCTTGAAAGCCGCGTCCCACAGGCGCATGGCAGGCCGCAATACAAGGAGTATGCCCATGTTTCGCCAGCTAACGAAAAGCCTCTACGTGTCTCCCCAGATCAGCGTCGATCAGGTGGAAGAGGCCAAGGCGCTGGGCGTGACCATGATCGTGAACAACCGTCCCGATGATGAAGAGCCTGGCCAGGTCAACGGTGCAGCCATCGAAGCGGCGGCGCAGGCCGCTGGCATCGGCTATGCCGCCGTACCGGTCGCCCATGGCGGTTTTGCGCCCTGGCAACTCGACGGCATGGCCGCTGCGCTGGAACGGGCGGGGGAGGGCAAGGTCCTGGCCTATTGCCGGTCCGGCACGCGCAGCACTTTGCTATGGGCGTTGACCCGCGCACGCGCAGGCGACCACCCGGCTGCCCTGACCGAACAGGCGGCGGCGGCTGGATATGACGTCGCCCCGGTTCGCCAGATCATGGACGCGCTCGCCACCGGATGACGTCGGCCAATCAGGAAAATTTCGACGCCATCGTCCTGGGCGCTGGCGGAGCGGGCCTTATGTGCGCGGCGACCGCCGGGCAGCGGGGCAAGCGCGTCCTTGTCATCGACCATGCGGATCAGGCGGGCAAGAAGATCCTGATTTCCGGCGGTGGCCGTTGCAACTTCACCAACATCCACACCGCGCCCGACCGCTATCTGTCGGCCAATCCGCACTTCGCCAAATCCGCGCTGGGCCGCTACACCGCCGCCGACTTCCTGGCCATGGTGGATAAGCACGGCATCGCCTGGCATGAAAAGACGCTGGGCCAGTTGTTTTGCGACGGCAGCGCTCGTCAGATCGTGGCCATGCTGCTGACGGAGTGCGATGCGGGTGGGGTGACGATCCACCTCGATCACGCCATCACGTCCATCAGCCATGCCGACGGACATTATCGCGTCGCCCATGGGGACCGGCTGGCGGTCGCGCCAGCGCTTGTCATCGCCACGGGCGGTCCTTCCATTCCGAAAATGGGCGCCACCGGCTTTGCCTATGACCTGGCCCGGCAGTTCGGGTTGAAGGTCGTGGAGCCGCGCCCGGCGCTCGTGCCTTTGACGCTGGGCGGCGAAGACCTGTTGTTCCGGGCCTTGTCGGGCGTTTCGACCGACGTAATCGCGCGCCACCGCAAGACCGCTTTTCGGGAGGCGGCGCTCCTGACCCATCGCGGGCTGTCCGGTCCCGCGATCCTGCAAATTTCGTCTTTTTGGCGTCATGGTGAATCGATCAGCCTGGATTTCCTGCCGGATCAGCCAACAGGCTGGCTGGTCGAGGCCAAGCGGACCAAGGCGCGGACCACCGTCATGGCACTATTGCGCGGGCTCCTGCCCGCCCGACTGGCCGATGTGCTGGCCGACCGGCTGGGCCTGGTCGGCGATCTGGGCAATATTCCCGACCGCCGGCTGCAGGACGCCGAACAACGACTGCGCGGCTGGACCTTTACCCCTAACGGTACGGAAGGGTTCGCCAAGGCTGAAGTCACGGTCGGCGGCATAGCGACGGCGGACCTGTCATCGCAGACCATGGAGGCGCGCCGCGTTCCCGGCCTCTATGCGATCGGCGAAGCAGTGGATGTGACCGGCTGGCTGGGCGGATACAATTTCCAGTGGGCCTGGGCGAGCGGATGGGCGGCAGGCCAAGCGCTCTGATCGTTGCTCCGGCGGTTAGCGTTCAGCCGCATTCCACCGTCACATGCTCCATCCGGGGAAGGGCGCGCACGCGATTGCGCACCGCCTTGGCATCGACGCCGGGGGCAATGCTGATGATCGCGGCATGCGCATGGGGTCCGATGCGCCAGACGTGCAGGTCGCGAATGATCGCCCCTTCCGCCTCTGTCAGCGCCCTGACACGCGCCATCAGGGCAGGCTCCGCCGTGTCGAGCAGGATCGCGGCGGTATCTTTCATCAGGCCCCAGGCCCAGCGCGCAATCACCACCGCGCCCAATATGCCGACCGCAGGGTCCATCCACCACCATCCCATATAGCGCCCGGCCAGCAAAGCGACGATGGCCAGCACGGATGTCAGCGCGTCGGTCAGCACATGGATATAGGCCGCACGCAGATTATTGTCGGCGTGGCTGTGGCTCGATGATGCGTGATCGCCATGGTCATGGTCGTGATCATGGCTATGATCATGGCCCAGCAGCAGGGCGCTCACCAGATTGACGACCAGTCCGATCACGGCGACCAGTGTAGCCTCGCCGAACTTCACCGCCACGGGATCGAAAAAGCGCAGGATCGATTCCACGGCGATGAACAGGGCGGTCACGCCCAGCAGCAGCGCCGATGCAAAGCCCGAAAGGTCGCCCACCTTGCCCGTGCCGAACGTATAACGGGGATTGCGCGCATGTCGGCGGGCATAGCTGTAGGCCGCCGCCGCTACCGCAAGTGCACCGGCATGGGTCGCCATGTGAAAACCGTCGGCCAGCAGCGCCATCGACCCCGTCAGCCAGCCGAAGACGATTTCCACCACCATCGTCACGGCGGTCAATCCGACCACCAGCAACGTCCGCCGGGCGTTGCGGTCATGACCAGCGGTCAGGTAGATATGGTCGAAATAATGACTTTCTTCGCCATTGCCATCAACGGATGGGCCGACGGGCGGCGCAAAGCCTTGCTCATCATGATGATGCGATCCGTCATGCGCGTGGCAATGACCGCCATGATCCTGATGCATAGTCATTTCCCGTACCGCCGGATCAGCGCCAGCATTTCTTCCGCCGCCGCCTGCCGTTGCGCATCTGTAAGGCCGGGGCGGGCAACATGGTCGCGCATATGCTGCTCGATCAATTCCTCCATCAGGCTGCCGACCGCGCCGCGCACCGACGCCACTAGCTGGAGTGTTTCGGAACAATCGGCTTCCCCCGACAACTGACGCTCGACCGCGCTAACCTGACCCGCGATGCGGCGAACGCGGGCCAGCAGCTTGTCTCTATCTACAACTATATGCATAGGATACCCCCCTATACTATATCGTGCGCTATCGCAAGTTCGGCCCTTCCCGTCGGCTCCCCCTCTCTCTAACAGGGGCAGGATGACAGATGGGCTGGACTATGATCTTGCAATCGTGGGCGGCGGACTCGCTGGCAGCCTGGTGGCGCTTGCGTTTGCGCAGTTGCGTCCTGAGGTGCGATTGCTGCTGGTCGAACGGGACGGCGCGCTGGGCGGAAATCATCTCTGGTCCTTCTTCGACGGCGATGTCCGGGCGAAGGATCGGTGGCTGGTCGATCCCCTGATCACGCATCGGTGGGCGCAGGGGCATGAAGTGCGCTTCCCCACCTATGTTCGCCGTCTCGATACTCCGTACAACAGCATCGCCTCGTCCCAACTGGACGCGCATGCGCGCAAGCTGCTTGGCGACCGGGTGGTGCTGGACGCTGACGTGACGAACATTGCGGCGGATCACGTAACGCTCGCCGACGGTCGCATCTTTCGTGCGCGCGCAGTGCTTGATGCACGCGGCGGCGGCGACCTGAAGGACCTGCAATGCGGGTGGCAGAAATTCGTTGGCCATGCGCTGCGGCTGAGCGCGCCCCATGGGCTGGAGCGCCCGGTCATCATGGATGCCACGGTGGACCAGCTGGACGGCTATCGTTTCGTCTATCTGCTCCCATGGGATGAGCGCACCCTGTTCGTCGAGGACACCTATTATAGCGACACGCCCGATCTGGATGGCCCCGTCCTGGACGCCCGCATCGCCGCCTATGTCCATGCCGCCGGATGGCAGGTGGAGACGGTGGTCCATCGCGAAAGCGGTGTGCTGCCCGTCGTTCAGGGCGGCGACTTCGATCGATTCTGGCCCCGGCATGACCCGGTGGCGCGCGTCGGGGTTCGCGCCGGGCTGTTTCACCCCATGACCGGCTATTCCCTGCCCGACGCGGTGGCTTTCGCATTATGGGCGGTGGAGCAACCGCTGGAAGGGCTGGCGACCGCCACGCGCGCGCGGGCATCGGCGCATTGGCGCTCCGGCGGTTTTTACCGGCTGCTCGCCCGCATGCTCTTTCGCGCCGCCGCGCCGGATCAGCGCTGGCGCATATTCCAGCGCTTCTACCGCCTCGATCCTCGCCTCATCGGCCGTTTCTATGGCGGTCGCTCCACTTGGGCAGATCGCATCCGCATCTTGTGCGGAAAGCCTCCGGTGCCCATAAGGAGCGCCATGCGCGCAGTTTTGAATCCCCCCGCCCGATGAACCGGAAAGCTATTGTCATTGGAGCGGGCTTTGGCGGGCTGGCGCTTGCCATCCGGCTGCAGTCCGCCGGTGTAGACACCACTTTGGTGGAAGCGCGTGACCGGCCCGGCGGTCGGGCTTACATGTGGGAAAAGGATGGTTTCGTCTTTGACGCGGGGCCGACCGTCATCACCGATCCTGACTGCCTTGCCGAATTATGGCGGCTGTCCGGCCACGACATGGCGGAGGATGTGACCCTTGTCCCGGTCACGCCCTTTTACCGGCTGAACTGGCGTGACGGCACCAACTTCGATTATTCCAACGACGAAAACGCGTTACGGGCGCAGATTGCCAATCTGAACCCGGAGGATGTGGCCGGTTACCAGCGCTTCCTCGACTATGCGGGCGAAGTATATGAAGAGGGCTATCGCAAGCTGGGCTCGGTCGCCTTTCTCGATTTCGTGTCCATGATCCGCGCCGCCCCCGCGCTAGCGAAAAATCAGGCGTGGCGGTCGGTATATTCGATCGTTTCATCCTATGTGAAAAACGAGAAGCTGCGCGAAGCGCTGTCATTTCACACGCTGCTGGTCGGCGGCAATCCGATGAATACCAGCGCCATCTACGCCCTCATCCATAAGCTGGAAAAGGATGGCGGGGTGTGGTTCGCCAAGGGCGGGACCAACCGGTTGGTGCAGGCGATGGCGACCCATTTCGAACGGTTGGGCGGCACCATGCGCCTGGCCGACCCGGTTGTTCGGGTCGAAACCCACGGCGACCGGGCGGTGGGCGTCACCACGGCATCGGGATGGCGGGGGGAGGCCGACGCGGTCGCATCCAACGCCGACCTGATGCACAGCTATCGCGACCTGATCGGCCATCATCCGCGCGGACAAAAGGAAGCGGACAAACTCAGCCGCAAACGCTGGTCACCCAGCCTGTTCGTGCTTCATTTCGGCATCAAGGGCAGCTGGCCGGGCATCCCCCATCACATGATCCTGTTTGGACCGCGTTATGAAGGGTTGTTGAACGACATCTATCAGCACGGTGTGCTGCCGCAGGACTTTTCGCTCTATCTGCATCATCCCACCGTCACCGACCCGTCAATGGCGCCGGACGGGCATTCGACCTTCTACGCGCTTGCCCCCGTGCCGCACATGGGCAAGCTGCCGATCGATTGGGAACAGTTCGGGCCCGTATTTGCCGAACGGATTCTGGACGAGATAGAGCATCGACTGATCCCGGACATCCGTTCACGCATCGTCACCCAGTTCCATTATGCGCCGCCGGATTTCCGCACCGACCTTGCGGCGCATCTGGGCAGCGCGTTCAGTCTGGAGCCGCTGCTGACGCAGAGCGCATGGTTCCGCGCCCATAACCGGGACGATGTGATCCCGAACCTCTATCTGGTGGGGGCGGGGACGCATCCGGGCGCCGGGATTCCCGGTGTCGTCGGCAGCGCCAAGGCGACCGCCACGTTGATGTTGGAAGACCTCGCCTGAAGGGGGCGCGATGAAAAGACTGGCTGTATATTGCGGTTCGGCTACACCCGCCGATCCGGTTTATGTCGAAGCCGCGCGACATGTCGGGCGCGCATTGGCGGAACGGGGCATCGGCATCGTTTATGGCGGCGGACGGCTGGGCCTGATGGGTGCGGTCGCGGACGCGGCGCTCGCCGCCGGGGGTGAAGTCATCGGCGTCATTCCCGAAGCACTGGTCGGGGCGGAGGTAGCGCACCGTGGCTGCACGCAGTTGCACGTCGTCCAGACCATGCACCAACGCAAACAACTCTTCACCGACCTTTCGGACGGGTTCCTGACCCTGCCCGGCGGGGTGGGGACGATGGATGAATTGTGGGAAGCGATCAGTTGGGCGCAGCTTGGCTATCATGCCAAACCCGTGGGATTGCTCAATGTCGCTGGATTTTACGACCAGTTGATCGCGTTCGACCGGCACATGATCGACGCGGGGTTTATCCGGCCCCAGCACGCCGGTATCCTGATGCATGCCGACAGCCTTGAACTGCTGCTCGAACGCTTGGCCGCCTATCGCCCGCACCAGCCGATCATCGCGATGAAGGCGGACAGCCTCTAGCCCCGCCTGCTAACCGGTGGCTTGCGGACACAGGCTGGCGCGGGCATGGCTCTGTCGGTGACCGATAGCCATCCGCCTTCTCCGCTTCATACGCCCGATCGCGCCGCACTGGTCGCCTTCGCGCGGGACAGCATCGCCCGTGGATCAAAATCCTTTGCCTTGGCGTCGAAGCTATTCGACCGTCAGACTCGTGAGCGTGCTTGGCTCCTCTATGGCTGGTGCCGCAAATGCGATGACATCGCCGATGGGCAGGACCATGGCGGCTTGATGCAGGGCGTGACCGACGGACAGGCGCGGCTGTCGTCCATGCGGGTCCTGACCGGGGCCGCTCTGCGCGGGGAGCCGACCGGCGATCCCGCATTTGACGGCTTCGGCCTGGTAATGCGCGAATGCGCCATACCCCCGCGCTATGCCCATGACCTGATCGAAGGTTTCGCGCTGGACGCGCAGGATTGGCGCCCACGCAGCGAAGCCGACATGCTGCGCTATTGCTATCATGTGGCGGGCGCGGTCGGATGCATGATGGCGGTCTTGATGGGCGTCGACCCGCAGGACGACGCCACGCTGGACCGCGCCTGCGACCTCGGCCTTGCGTTTCAGCTCGCCAATATCGCCCGCGACATCAGCGAGGATGAAGCCGCTGGCCGCTGTTACCTACCCATGGAGTGGCTGGCGGAAATGGATATTCCCCCTGGGGAGCATATGAAACCATGGGCCCGGCGCCAACTGGCCATCCTGGCGCGCCGCCTGGCTGACATGGCTGCCGACTATGAAGCGAGCGCCCGGCACGGCACAGGCGCGTTGCCGCCGCGCGCGGCCTGGGCCGTGTTGGCTGCGGCGGGCATATATGGGGACATAGCACGGGAAGTGGCGCGCCGTGGCGAACGGGCATGGGATCATCGCGTCATCACTGCCAAAAGTGCCAAGGCAGGCTGGGTGTTGCGCGCGGCATGGCAGGTTGCGGGTCGATCCATCCGCTGGCCTGCGTCATCGCCTCGCCCGGCGCATCTATGGACACGGCCCAGGGGATAAGGCGGCAGCGCCCGCTCTTTCCGAAACGCAATCGAATCAGCGAAACAAAAAAAGGACCGATACTTTCGTACCGGTCCAAGGCGTGTTCGCAGGAGGAACATCGTGTGGCGGGCGGGCCGTGCCCCTTGTGATGGCGGCCCGCCCTGCCGAATTTGATCAGACGTTGTAGGCGCGCTCGCCATGTTCGCCGAGGTCGAGACCTTCCTGTTCGACTTCGCGGCTAACCCGCAGGCCGGTGACGGCCTTGGCGATGAAGATGGCGATTGCAGTGCCGATCGACGCCCAGACGATGGTGGTGACGGTGGCCAGGACCTGCGTCACCAGCTGGTCGCCGATGACGAAGTCTTCGCCGCCCGGTCCACCCAGCAAGGGCGAATAGACGATGCCGGTGCCGATCGCGCCGATCATGCCGCCGATGCCGTGGATGCCGAAAGCGTCCAGCGAGTCGTCGTAGCCCAGCTTGGGCTTCAGCACGGTGACCGCGTAGAAGCAGATGATCGAAGCGACAGCGCCCAGAACGATCGCGCCGAACGGACCTGCATTGCCGGCTGCCGGTGTAACAGCGACCAGACCGGCGATGATGCCCGAACAGAAGCCCAGAGCCGACCCCTTGTGACCGCTGACGCGCTCTGCAAGCATCCAGAACAGGCCACCCGATGCCGTTGCGACAAAGGTGTTGATCATGGCCAGCGCCGCCGAACCATTGGCTTCCAGTGCCGAACCGGCGTTGAAGCCGAACCAGCCAACCCACAGAAGGCCAGTACCGACGCCGGTCAGCGTCAGCGAGTGCGGAGGCATCGGTTCCTTGGGGAAGCCCATGCGCTTGCCAAGGATGAGGCAGGCGACGAGAGCCGACACACCGGCGTTGATGTGCACGACCGTGCCACCAGCGAAGTCCAGCGCGCCCATTTCGAAGAACAGGCCGCCAGCAGCCCAGACCATGTGAGCGATGGGGAAGTAAACGATGGTCAGCCAGACTGCGGCAAAGACCATAACCGCTGAAAACTTGATCCGCTCGACCACAGAACCCAGTACCAGCGCGACGGTGATCGCGGCGAAGGTCATCTGGAAGCTGACGAAGACATATTCGGGAATGACCACGCCATCAGTGAATGTCGCGGCGGTCGAATCGGGCGTGATGCCCTTCAGGAAGACCTTCGACAGGTCCGAAATGAAGCCGTTGCTGGGGCCAGCGAAGGCCAGGCTGTAGCCGTAGATTACCCAGATCAGCATCGCCAGGCAGGCGACGGCGCCGATCTGCGTCATGACCGACAGCATGTTCTTGGTGCGGACCAGGCCGCCGTAGAACAGGGCCAGGCCGGGAAGAATCATGGCCAGCACCAGAACGGTGGATACCATCATCCAGGCGGTGTCGCCCTTGTCGGGCGTTGGCACGGCGGCAGCCGCGTCCTGCGCCCAGGCGGGCAGCGCGGCGAACAGGGACAGGCCAGCTGCCCCCATCGCGCCGCAAAACTTCTTGGAAAAGGTCATTATTCCCCCCTTCTTTACAGCGCGGTTTCGCCGGTTTCGCCGGTGCGGATACGCACGGCCTGACCGACATCCAGGACAAAGATCTTGCCGTCGCCGATCGCGCCGGAATTGGCCGCTGCCTGCGTGGCTTCCACGACGCGCGGCGCGAGATCGTCGTCGCAAACGACCTCGATCTTGATCTTCGGAACCATGTTCGTGGAATATTCGGCGCCCCGGTAGATTTCGGTTTGCCCCTTTTGGCGGCCGAAGCCCTTCACCTCGGACACCGTCATGCCGGCGATGCCTAGCGAGGAGAGTGCCTCGCGGACATCGTCAAGCTTGAACGGCTTGATGATTGCCATGACAAGTTTCATGTCGCCCCCTGTTAATGGTGTGCGGGGACAATCCAGCAAGAGCCGTGCCAATTTCTTAAAGGCGGTTTAACGCGGGCTTTTTCCACGCCCGACGGATCAGGAGCGCAAAAAAAATGGGCAGATGTCGCGCTCTGCCCAAAAATTGGGCAGTCGGGCTACCAGTTCCTGCCTTTGCGCACGGCTTCTTCTTCTTCGGGCAAGGTCTGGCGACCCAGCACGGCATTGCGATGAGGAAAACGCCCGAAGCGCTCGATCACCGCATGATGCTTCCGGGCGAAATCCAGGGACTTCGGGTCGCCCGCAGCCTCGAACAGGCTCAGCGACAGCGTCTGGTCCTCCATATCTTCACTATGCTGGAACGGCATGTAGAAAAAGATACGCCCAGCGCCGCCGATCTGGATGTCATAACCATGCGCAATCGCCCCGCGGGCGACCTCTCTCGCCAGCAGGTCGGTAGCAAAAGCCTTTGCCGTGCCGCGAAACATATTGCGCGGCAACTGGTCGAACAGGATGACCGCCGCCAGGGCATCATCGGCGCGATCCAGAAATTCCTCCGGCGCCAGACCCTGCTTTTCTTCCCACAGCGAACCGAACCGATCGACGCAGGCGCGGTCCAGCGCAGGGTCATGTTCCCACCAGCGCTGCTCCCCGACGCGATTGAACCAGAAATCCAGTAGCGACGCCGCCCAATCGGCGGTCACGGCATCATGGCTATCGGTCAGCATGTTCATGATGAAAGAAAGACGGACAGGCCTTTCTGGTTCCACCAATGCTGCACCATCCGTGGCGTGGGCGCCTCAGGTCGCCGTGCCGCCGATCGTTAGCCCCTTGATCAGCAAGGTAGGCTGGCCGACCCCTGCCGGAACGCTCTGCCCGCCCTTGCCGCACATGCCGACGCCATGGTCCAGCGCCCAGTCATTGCCGATGCCCACAACCTTGGTCAGCGCAGTCGGACCGTCGCCGATCAGCGTCGCGCCCTTGATGGGATCGCCCAGCTTGCCATTTTCGACCTTATAAGCCTCTGTACAGGAAAAGACGAACTTGCCCGATACGATATCGACCTGACCACCGCCAAAGCTCCGGGCGAAAATGCCGGATTTTACGCGCGAAAGCAGCTCTTCGGGGTCATCCTGCCCACCCTTGATGAAAGTGTTGGTCATGCGCGGCATCGGGGCATGGGCGTAGCTTTCGCGGCGACCGTTGCCGGTGGGTTCAACCCCCATCAGTCGGGCGTTCAGCCGGTCCTGCATATAGCCTTTGAGTATCCCGTCCTCGATCAGGACATTTTCCCTGGTCGGCGTGCCTTCGTCGTCGATCGACAGCGACCCGCGCCGGTCCGTGATCGAACCATCATCGACAACGGTCACGCCCGGCGCGGCCACGCGTTCGCCGATCCGTCCCGAAAAGGCGCTGGTCCCCTTGCGGTTGAAGTCGCCTTCCAGCCCGTGCCCAATCGCTTCATGAACCATCACGCCGGGCCAGCCTGGCCCCAGCAGAACCGTCATCTCACCCGCAGGCGCGGCGACGGAGCCAAGATTGACCCGCGCCTGCGCCAGAGCCTCGTCGATCGCCCTGTTCCAGACGGCCGGCTCCATCACCTGATCGTAGAGATAGCGCCCGCCGATACCGAATGTGCCAGTTTCGCGGCGGCCATTTTCTTCCAATATGACCGACACGTTCAACCGCACCAGCGGGCGTATGTCGGTCGCGGTGAAACCGTCCGCACGCACGATTTCAACCACGGACCAGCTGCCCGACAGGCTGACCGACACCTGAGCGACACGCGGATCGCGCGCCCGCGCGGCGGCGTCGATGGCGGCGCACAGCGTCACCTTTTCAGCAAAGGGCACGATTTCCAGCGGATTGGCGTCCGTGTAAAGATGGCGGTTCGTCCGCTGCGGCGGCGGGGCGGGCTGGCCCTTCGCCGGATCGAGCAGGGTCAGCGTTTCGGCGGCACGGCGTATCGCTGCTTCGCTGATGTCGTTCGCATGGGCAAAGCCAGTCATTTCGCCCGACACCCCGCGCAGGCCGAAACCTGCGTCGGTGGAATAATCGGCGGTCTTCAGCCGACCATCGTCGAAACCAAAGCTCTCGCTGGCTCTATATTGCAGATAAAGCTCGCCATCGTCGCACTGGCGCAACGCGTCGGCGGTCAGGCGTCGCGCGCCATCGGGATCAAGCAGCCCAGGACGATAAAGCAGGCCACGCGCGTCGGTGAATTGAGAGGCTATGTCGTTCATGCCGCCCGATATAGGGGGCGCGGCGCGCAAGCCCAATCAAAATTACAAGCGTCGCCTGATCAGAGGCTGGCGATCAGAGGCTGGCCCCGGAAGCGATGTCGGGCAACCCGGCGATTTCCGGTGTGTCTGCCGGTCCGCCGATCAGGACGAAGCGCCGGTCGCAATAGCCGCAATCGACATAGCCATGCTCATCAATTTCCAGAAACACGAGCGGATGCCCAAGGGCGGCGGGGATGTCCCCCGAACCGTCGCAGGAAACGCGCGGCTTGGTGACTCGAAGGATTTCAGGCGGCTGGATCATGGATCAGCCGATTAGCAGCGGTGCGCGCACGCCGCAATATGCGGCGCGCCCGATTGCATGGAACGACGTAAGACGGGGAAGAATGGTGGGCGATGACGGGCTCGAACCGCCGACATTCTCGGTGTAAACGAGACGCTCTACCAACTGAGCTAATCGCCCGGAGCCGCAACCTGTAACGGTGCGACCGGAGCGCGTCTATCTAGGGCAATCGACGCGCCGGTCAACCCTCGTTACGCCATTGCGTTCACCCGCACAGGAAACGTCGGCTGGCCGTGAACCAGCGGCTGAGCGCTTCGAACGTGTCGTCGGCCAGAGCGATGAAGATGCGGCGGCCATCCTGCGGGTCCGCCTGACGCTGGACGAAACCCTGTTCGGTAAGGGTGCGAATCCAGCGTAGCGCCGTGGTCGGCGGCACGGCAGAGGCGATACACAGGCTGGAAACCGACACACGTTCCTGTTCCAGCCGGGCAGCCAGCAGGTCGAGCAACATGTCCCAGGCGGGATCGGCGAACAGGTCGCCGGGCAGGAAATCTTCCCGCAGGCGACGCGCGCGCAGCATGTCGCGCACCTGGGTAGCGCTCAGGCTGGGTTGGTCCGCCGGTGCCTGGTGGCTCCCCATCGGCGTCAGCGCGGGCATGCCGATATAATCGCTGTCCCGGTCGGAAATGCGAGAGCCGAGCGCGAAGGACGGAGGAGCATGGCGCGGGCGGGACGTCAACGCCTCCAGCGTGCGGGCCAGGCGGCTGACTTCTTCGCTCAACTGCTGGAGCCGCACGCCTTCGCTTTCCTGATTGACCTCATGCACGGTCCGCTGGGGCGTTGTCCTCCCTGCCGTCAGGAGCGCGGCGGCGATGTCGGCATGATCGGGCGAACAGAGCAATTGCGTCCGGTCGCTGCGCATGCATGCATAGGCCAGGTCCAGGCTGTCGATGCCGCTTATCAGAATGACGGAAAGGTCATTCTGAACCGCCAGCGTTTCGGCCTGCACCAGCAAGCGTTCCAGTTCGGCAGAAGGATGCGGACAGAATAGCAGGATGACATCGCACCCCACCTGCATGTCCAGCCGGGCGGACGCCTGCTCTATCGGCACAATGTCCAGCAGGCGGAAATCGGCCGCCTCCGCCAAGCCTGTCACATCGTCGAGAAAAATGTCATTGGCCAGGATCAGCAGACCCGGCCTTTGGTCTTTCATCCCGTACAGTTCCCCAGCCGGAACGCGCAAGTCTGTCCGGGTTCGATCCATTTCCACCATGATAATCCCCTGTTTGTTCCGACCTTACCGGAACGCGATGATTTCACCGCAGCTCTTTTCTCCGTTTCGGACCCCGACCCGCTGCTGGCGCCGCGCCTGATTTGTGCGCATGTAAGACCCGGCCTTCGATACCGATCCTTGCTGTCGTCAAAATGGCGGCGTTTCCTGCCGAAACGGTGGGATATCCTCCCCGTCCATTCTGGTCCGAAATGGAGATGCTTCTTTGCCCGGTGTAGCTCAAACCGCCGTGCGGCGCGCAAAATCAACGTAAATCTCGCGCAGGCGGGTCGCAACGGGGCCGGGTCTGCCATCGCCGATGGGCTGGCCATCGATACGGACTACCGACTGGCACAGCGTCGATGCGCTGGTGATGAACGCCTCCTTCGCACCCAGCGCCTCCGCCACGGTGAAAGGGCGGCGGACGACCGTCATCCCAGCTTCCTGGGCAAGGGCCGTAAGCGCCGCGCCGGTGCATCCCGCCAGCACGGCCTGCGAATAGGCGCGGGTGACGATAGCGTCGTCTGTAACGATGAAGGCGGTGGAGGATGCGCCTTCCGTCACATGGCCGTCCTCGACCATCCATGCCTCCTGCGCTCCCGCGTGCGCCGCGATCTGTTTCGCCATCGCCTGAGCGAGCAGCCCGGTGCTCTTGATGTCGCGGCGCGCCCAGCGCAGGTCCGGCGTGGTGACGACCGCTATGCCTGTTCTGGCCGCTGACGCATTCAGGAACAGCTTGTGCTGCACGAACATCACCAGCGTCGGCTGCAGGTCCGGCGCGGGCAGGAAGTCGCGGCTTTCGTCTGCGCCCCGCGTCAGCTGAAGGTAGATCAGCCCTTCGTCCAGGCCATTGCGCTCCACCAGCTGCTTCTGGGTCGCTTCTATCTCATCGGGGATTAGGGGGAGGGCAATGCCGATCTCGCCAGCCGATCGCGCCAGCCGATCAAGGTGCGACGCGCTGTCGACCAGGCGCCCATCGATCACAGCCGTCACCTCATAGACGCCCTCAGCGAACAGGAAGCCCCGGTCGAGCACCGATATGCGTGCATCGGCAATCGGCAGGAACCGACCATTGAGATAGGCGATGGACATGACAGGCTGCTTCCCCCTGAAGGCGCGACGATTTGGATAGGGGATGTCGCTGGGCGGAAGCGCCGGGTCAAGCCGGAACGGCGCAACCCTGTCGTCTCGATGGGAGCGCCGTCATCAGGAAATCGCCTTCGCCCGCACGCCGATTTCACGCAATTCCTCGACGAACCGGGCGCGTTCCTGCGCCTTGCGCGCTTCGTCTGGAACGCGCAGCAGAAAACTCGGATGGATCGTGACCCAGCCTTCCGCCCCGCTTTCCAAAACTATCGGCGCGCCGCGCGTGCGGCTGATCGTGACCGCCTTGCTTAGCAGCGCGCGTGCGGCAGTCACCCCCAGGGCGACGATGATCCGGGGACGCAGCAGGTCGATTTCCTGGTCCAGCCACCAGCGGCAGGCCTGAATTTCGGGCGTTTCAGGCGTCTGATGAATACGGCGCTTTCCCCGGCGCTCATGTTTGAAATGCTTGACGGCGTTGGTGACATACAGCCGACCGCGGTCGATTTCCGCCTCCTCCAGAACGCGGTCGAGCAACTGCCCGGCCGGACCGACGAACGGACGTCCGGCCAGATCTTCCTGATCGCCCGGTTGCTCGCCAATCAACATCAGCGGCGCGTCCAGCGGACCTTCACCAAAGACGGTCTGTGTGGCGTCCTGATAAAGTGGGCATCGGGTGCACGCCATCGCCTGTTCCTTCAGCGCTGACCATGACGCTGCGATATTGCTGGGGCGGCTCGCGTCTCGGTTCGCCCCGCTCGGACGGGCAGGGGGTTTTGGCGATGTCGCGATCATGGCCGCCTCCCTTGCCTGGGCTCCGGCCACCAGGTCGGGAATCAAAGCTGCTTCGGGCAGGTTGCGCCAATATTTGCGGGGCATTTCCGACAGCATGGCGCGCTGCTTCAGCCGGGCCGGGTTGAAGATCGCGGCGTAATAGCGTTTCCACGCATCTTCCACCGGATCTCCATCAGGCGCGTCGGATCGGGTCGCACCGGCGCTTTCGGTCAGGATCTCGCCGTCCCAGTGGATGCACAGTTCCGGCGTCAGGATCGACCAGCGCATCGACGCGAACCGGCGCACGAAAAATCCTGCATTGGCCCGGACGATATGATGTTCCGGTTCGAACCAGGCGACGAAGCGCGCTCCTCCTTCATCCTCCACCTCGCGGAACCGGACGAAGGCGCGCATCTTGTGGATGTCGCGCCTGACCGCCTTGGCGAGCATGTCCACCCTGCGCAAAAGTGGGTCGGCGCGGTCCTCCATCAATGCGGGGTTGTCCCGCACCCGGACCAACAAGGCGTAAAGTAGGGCGAACCGTTCCCGGTCATGATGCAATATTGCGCTTTCCGCCACTGCAATGAAGGCGCGGGGCACGGAAAAGGCACCGCCGTTAATGGGTGGCGGCGGGGCCTCGAAAGGCAGCAGGGACGCTTCATCGCCCTCCACCTGCCAGTCGATCCCTGTCGCTTCGACGCCGCCCATGGCAAAGCGCCGCGCTGCTTCTCGCCACCCGTCGAAATCGTCAGGGCCGTTCAGCAGCGCGCGATACATGGCCTTCGGTCTGCGGCTTCTGCCCGTTTCAGCTCGGCGGGTTTGCGCTTGGCAAAGATTTCCGCAAGCCGTGTTTCCTCTTCCGCTGTCAATTCTTCAGCGGCATTGGGAAACATTTCCTCCTCCTCTTCCTCGATATGATGGAGGTAGCGCTTTTTCAGCTGGTCGAAGGTCTGCCGCCATTCTTCGCTGTTGAATTCCAACTCGTCCAGCTCTTCGAGATAATCGTCTATCTCCTTATGCTCGGATACGCTGTGCTGTGCATCTTCGCGCAGGTCCGGCCGGGCCAGCATGGTGGCGTAGAGCGTTTCTTCCTCAGCGGCGGCGTGGGCGGTCACTTCGACCTTGAACTGATCGAACAGCTTTTCCAGGCGATCATGGTCATCCTTTGCATCAGCCATCTTGTCGAACAGCTGACGGTGGGCGTCGTGATCTTCCTTCAACCGGTCGAAAATATTGGCATTCGCCATGGCATGCTCCTCTGTCTTGCAGGGGGCATAACGAAGCGTCGCGGGCTTTGTGTCCGCTCGATCAACCGAACAGAAAACGGAAAATGACGGCTATCGGTATCCACAGAAAGCTGCTGGCGATGCTCACCATCCAAAGCTGCGCCGCGTCACGGCGAAACCGGACATCCAGGCCGCGCGTGGACAAACCGCTTGAATCCAGCAGTTCCCAACGCCGTTCCAGCCCGCGAGCCGCGATGGCGAAGGCGCCAATGGCGACGATGATGCCCAGGTGGAGGACGAGCGATCCGCCCATTTTGGCAACGATGAAAATCTGAAGCAGGCAGAAAGTGACGAGCGCGGCTGCCAGATGCGAACTCATGCGCTTTGCATATCCCGACGCCTGCGCTTCCGCCGAATGTCCCTTGACCAGCTGTCCTTTAAACAGTGTTGCCACCAATATCGCCCTTCCCCTGCTCCACGATCAGGAAACCATGGAATTCCGCTGTGATCAACGGCAAAATCGGGCTTCAGGCGAAAAGCTCAAATTGCTGTGGCGCCGGACCGAGTCTGGGGCGCAGATCGAGGCTATCCGCCAGGCGAACAGGTCGCCAATCGCTCGCCACCAGAAAGGGGCGCAGCTTTTTGATGGAACTGGTGACGCGGGCGACATCGTCCAGCCGCAGGCGCCTGTGCCGTCGGCTCATCAGGATGCGGTCCACGGCCTTCACGCCCAGTCCCGGAACGCGCAGCAACATCTCGCGCGGGGCGCGGTTCACATCGACGGGAAATATATCCCGATGCCTCAGCGCCCAGGCGAGCTTGGGATCGATGTCGAGGGGCAGGCATCCGCTGTCCGGGTCAGTCGCCCCATCCAGATCATCCGCTGAAAAGCCGTAGAAGCGCATCATCCAGTCGGACTGGTAAAGCCGATGTTCGCGCAGCAGCGGTGGGCGCTTGAGCGGCAGGACGGTGCTGGGCGACGGGATTGGGGAAAAGGCGCTATAATAGACACGGCGCAGGGCGTGCCGGTCATACAGCGATCGCGCCCGCCGGATGATCGCCCGGTCGTCCGCTCCATCGGCCCCGACGATCATCTGCGTCGACTGGCCTGCGGGCGCGAATCGGGGCGCGTGTCGATATTTGCGCCGTGCCTCCCCCATATCCTCCATGGAACTGCGCATGCCCGCCATTGCGCCCTCGATCCGGCCTGCGTCTTTTTCCGGGGCGAGCTGTTCCAGGCCCTGGGCCGTGGGCAATTCGACATTGATCGATAGGCGATCGGCATATAGCCCCGCCTGATGGATCAGTTCCGGGTCGGCATCGGGAATGGTCTTGAGGTGAATATAGCCCCGGAAATCATGATCGTCGCGCAGGCTGCGAGCGACACCTACCAATTGCTCCATCGTATAGTCGGACGAACGGATGATCCCGGACGACAGGAATAGTCCCTCGATATAGTTGCGGCGGTAGAAGCTGATCGTCAGATCCACGACTTCCTGAACGGTAAAGCGCGCCCGCCGCACGTCGCTGGACCGTCGGTTGATGCAATAATGGCAATCGAAAATGCAGCTGTTGGTCAGCAGGATTTTCAACAGCGAGATGCAGCGCCCATCTGGCGCATATGCGTGGCAGATGCCCATCCCCTCTGTCGATCCCAGCCCTCCCTTGCGGCCGCTGGCGCTATCCCGCTTCTTTGTGCCCGACGACGCGCAGGACGCATCATATTTTGCTGCATCGGCAAGGATTTCAAGTTTTTCGGTGACGGAAAGAGCTGGCATTAGTTCATGATATGTTCTTGTGCCAAGCCTGTCTATGATCTGGATCGACTTTCCTGATATCGAGCCTATTATATTCAGCGGCGCAGGCCGTCGCGGTCATTGCGTTCCTGCGCAAGGTGCGCTGGCCCAAGGCTTTGGGGTTGAACTGGGGCGACTCTGCTGATAGGGCGCGCCCCACAACGGCGTAGGGTGACCTGCGGCGAATCACGGCTTTTATATTCGGTGGGCCCGTCGGGAAGGGTTTTCTGTCCTGGCGAATTGCTCGTTTTCGACTGGAGTTTGACTGGCTTATGCAAATCATCGTTCGCGACAATAATGTCGACCAGGCCCTGCGCGCGCTCAAGAAGAAGCTGCAGCGCGAGGGCGTGTATCGCGAGATGAAGCTGCGCCGTCACTACGAGAAGCCGTCGGAAAAGCGCGCTCGTGAAAAGGCTGCAGCCGTTCGCCGCGCTCGCAAGATGGACCGCAAGCGCGCCGAGCGCGACGGCGTCCGTTAAGAAGCCTTTCCGGGCACAGCGCCCGGATGGCTATTCCTGCTGATTACCCGCACCAACTGCGAGGCGTTCGCTCATGTCCACGACGGCTGTTCCCCTTCGTCCCATCGCCAAGGGGTCGCTGACGCGGCTCTGGATCGGTGTCGCGGCCGTAGCGGTCGCCGCCGGCGGACTTGCATGGGCGGGGCAACGCGGGCTTGAGCCTTCGCCTTCCAGCTATCTTGCGCACAATGCCCACAGCGATGGTGTCGTCACCACCGATTCGGGCCTTCAGTTCAAGGTGATTGAGGAAGGTGAGGGGCCAAGCCCGACCACGACGGATGTCGCGCTGGTCGGCTACAAGGGCACGTTGCTGGACGGCACGGTCTTCGATGAAAACCCCCAGACCGCCATGCCGGTCGATGGCGTCGTGCCAGGTTTTTCCGAAGGCCTGCAAAAGATGAAGAAGGGCGGCAAATATCGCCTCTGGATCCCGCCGCAGCTTGGTTATGGCGAGCAGGCGGCAGGTCCCATCCCGGCGAACTCTGTCCTGGTGTTCGATGTCCAGCTGCACGATTTCAAGTCGAAGGCGGAAATCATGCAGATGCAGCAGATGATGCAGCAGGGCGCTACTCCGCCGCCCATGCCCGGCAACTGACCGCCGCAGCATTGCAGATGAAAGGGCCCGTTTCCGGGCCCTTTTTTATTGTGGCAGCGGCATGTCGGCGGGAATGGCATCCCGCTCCAACGACTTGGACCGTTCTTCCAGATAGACTTTGATCATCGCCAGGATCGGGTCGGCCAGGAACAGGCCCAATATGCCGAACAATGTGCCGAACAGGATCTGCATTGCCAGCACCAGGGCCGGGGCAAGGTCGGTAGCGCGCTTCGCCACCATCGGCACGATCAGATATCCGTCGATCAGCTGCACGACCGCATAGACGAAAAAGGCGTAGAGGCCGACATCCGTGCCCGCGGAAAAGCCGACGATGATGATCAGCGCCCCCGATATGATCGCACCGATATTGGGCAGGAACGCAAAAAGTCCGGTCAATATGCCTAGCAGCCCAGCCATGGGAACGCCGCCCGCCCACAGCAGCAGCCACGTCCCTACGCCTTCCACCGTCATGCCGATCAGCCGCCCGAACATGAGCCGACGCAGCGTCCAGCCCATCTTGTCCGCCACAGAGTAAAAGCGGGCGCGCTTGTTCATCGGCAGCATCCAGGCGACGCCGCGTTCATAAAGTTTGGGTTCGATCGCGATAAAGATTGCCAACACCAGCATCATGACGGCGCTGGTCAGCGCGCCGAACATCGTGCCGACCGCCGCCGTGACCCGGCCCAGTGAACTCAGCGCCTGGCTGGCGAATCCCTTCAGGTCGTTGGCGGTGGCCGTTACCCCAAGCTGCTGTAGCCATCCGCCGACGCGATTGACCTGCGCCTCTATGATCTGGCGCATGGCCTGCGCCTGCGCGGTCAGGCTCGCGCCGGTCAGGTAGAATGTGTAGACGAGGAAAGCGACCGCTGCGATCAGGACGATGGCCAGCCGCCATCCCCGCTTGATCGGCAGGACGCGGCCCAGCAGTCGTGCTCCACCGTCCATCATGGTCGCCAGCACCAGAGCGCCCAGGATCAGCATGATCGGCTGGGCCAGCAATGCCACCAGCGCCACCGCGACCACCAGGGCGATCCATGTGCCCGCGCGGATGAATTCATGTTGGACGAGCGGACTGCGCAGTTCGCTGGGACCGGGTTGTTCCAGATGGATCTCTTGTTTGCCGCTCAACCCGCGCTCCCTGGGTAAATTTATTTCGCGGCTGTAACGCTCCGTGGGCGCAGGCTGTTCCCGGCGCGATCGCTGCGCAGCGCATGCAGCCAGGTCTGCGGGTTCCAGCTTGAATCGCCGTCCAGCGAGAAGGTGATGAATTCCGCACGTCCGCCGATCGCTTCCCACGGCACTGGACCGCCCAGCCCATTTTCTTCCAGCGGCGCACGGCTGTCGGCGCTATTGTCCCGATTATCGCCCATCAGGAAGACATGGTTGGACGGAATGCGAACCGGACCATACCAATCGAGCGAGCTCGGCCCCATGTCGACGGTGACATAGGTGCGGCCATTGGGCAGCGTTTCCTGCCGAACGGGCAGCTGGCAATAGCCTTTGCCGTCGCGTCCTTCGACCGCGGCGCCCGGAAACTGTATGGATGGGCAGGGCGCGTTGCCGTCGATCGGAATACGGATCGGCTTCAACGGCTTCTGTGGCACGGGTACGCCGTTCAGGATCACCTGGCCGCCGCGCACCTCCAATATGTCGCCCGGCAGGCCGATCACCCGCTTGATATAATCCTCGCGCCGGTGTCGTGGCGATACGATGACAATGTCACCCCGTTCGGGCAGGCGTCCAAAAATCCGCCCCTTGATAAAGGGCAGCGGATGGAAACTGGGCGATACATAGGACCAGCCATAGGGAAATTTGCTCACCACCAGCCGGTCGCCCTTCAGCAGCACGGGCATCATGGATTCGCTGGGAATATAAAATGGCTTGGCGACGAAGCTGTGAAACGCCAGCACCGCCAGGATCAGCAGCGCGATGCTCTTGACCTCCTGCCACCAATTGATGGTCGGTTTCTCCGCTTTGGGCCGGGCGACGGCCTGTTCTTCGGCGGGCGAGGAATCCTTTTCACTCATGTCTGCTGCCGTCATGGATGGCTTCTCGGATGTGGGGGGCATCATTATCGCGGCAATGCTTCAATGATGACGAAGGCTTGCGCCCAAGGATGATCGTCGGTCAGCGTCAGATGGATCATGGGGTCGTGGCCTGCGGGGATCATGGCGTGAAGCCGCGCCAGCGCGCCGCCGGTCAGTTCCAGCGTCGGCGCGCCGCCCGGACGGTTGACGACGCCGATATCCTTCATGAACACGCCGCTGTTGAAGCCGGTACCCACCGCTTTCGAAAAGGCTTCCTTGGCGGCGAAGCGTTTGGCCAGCGTTCCCGCCTTGGTGAAGGGACGCTGCTCTGCCTTGGCCCGCTCAATATCGGTGAACACGCGGCGTTCGAACCGTTCGCCATAACGGTCCAGCGAATTTTGGATCCGCTCTATGTTGCAAAGGTCGGATCCCAGGCCGATGATCAACGCGCCAGGTCCATCTGGCGACGCATTTCCGTGATAGTTTCGGCCAGGCCGCCAAAGATCGCTTCGCCGATCAGGAAATGACCGATATTCAGTTCCGCGACCTGCGGTATCGCCGCAATCGGACCGACATTGTCATAGGTCAGGCCATGACCGGCGTGCGGTTCTATCCCGTTTTTCGCGGCAAGGGCGGCGGCATCGCTGATCCTGCGCAGTTCCTGTGCACGCGCCGCGCCTGACAAGTGGGCGTAACGCCCGGTATGGAATTCCACCACGGGGGCGCCCAGGCGGATGGCAGCATCGACCTGCGCCGCGTCCGGTTCGATGAACAGGCTCACACGGATTCCCGCTTCGCCCAGTGCCGCGACGATGGGCTGGAGCGCCTCCATCTGCCCGGCAGCGTCCAACCCTCCCTCGGTCGTGCGTTCTTCCCGCTTTTCCGGGACAATGCATGCGGCGTGGGGCCGATGCCTTAGCGCGATCCGCAGCATTTCTTCGGTCGCCGCCATCTCCAGGTTCAACGGGACCGTCAGGGCAGCCATCAGCGCGACGATGTCTTCGTCGCGAATGTGCCTGCGATCTTCGCGCAGGTGGGCGGTAATGCCGTCGGCGCCCGCATCGACCGCCATCAGGGCCGCCTTGACCGGGTCAGGGTGCATGCCGCCGCGCGCATTGCGGATGGTCGCGACATGGTCGATGTTGACCCCAAGGCGCAGGGGAGCGGCGGGCTGCGGCATCGGGTTTACTGCTTCCGGCTTCCAGGCTTGATAGCGGGGATCGCTGCCAGTTCAGGCGGCACTTCATCTTCCTCATATACCGGGAAGTTAATGCTGACGAGCGGGTAGAAAGGAACGCCCAGATCGACTTCGCCGGCGGACCGGTCGACCAGCGCTGCCTCCGCCACGACGATTCCGCCTTCCTTGGTCACGGCATCAATGGCCTGGCGCGAAGACAGTCCGGTGGTGACGACATCCTCGACCATCAACACCTTTTGCCCTGGCGTTATGCTGAAGCCGCGGCGCAGTTCGAACGTGCCTTCGGGACGTTCCAGGAACACGGCATCCTTGTCCAGGGCGCGCCCGACTTCATGCCCGATGATCAGGCCGCCCATCGCCGGGGAAACGACGAGGTCGATTTCCTGCCGCAACTCGCGGGACAGTTGCTGCACCATCGCGCGGGCCAGCTTGCCCGCCCGTTCGGCGTTCATCAATACGCGTGCGCATTGCAGATAATTGGCGCTGCGACGGCCTGAGGACAGGATGAAATGTCCTTCCAGCAGCGCCCCGGCCGCCCTGAATTCCGCTAAAACTTCCTCGTCGGTCATTTAAATCCTGGATCCATTCGCGCGTACCGCCACCTTTGAAACCGGCGATCGGCACATCCCTAATCACCCATGGGACAGGCCCATGAGCGCGCCCCTGCGCGCGAGGTGCGAGATAGGCGGACGAGGGGGGCGTTGCAACAGCGAAGAAAATCTGTGCGTCCCCGCTTGAGGCAGGAAAAAACCATGCCTATAAGCCGCGGCAGACCGACCGGGCGAGGGATACGTGTATGCGCGCGTCCTCGTTGCAGCGGCTCAAAGGGGTTACGGGGTAAGAAGACGCTTATGAAAATGGTGAAATCGCTCGTTCTCGCCGGGTTGCTGGCCTTTGCGCCGGCTGCGGTGCTGAACAGTCAGGCGTTCGCGCAGGACAATGCAGCCGTTGCGGCTGCGCCTGCGGACAACGCCGCCGCACCGGCCGAATCGAGCGTGAATGCGACGGCTCCGGCAGCCGACGCCGCGCCGACGGCCACTGTTGCCGCGCCGCCCCGGATGAAGCCGACCCCTGGCGTCGGCATGCCCAGCCCCGGCGAAATCTCGCTGCAGGAACAGTTCAGCCCGACCGGCCACACTGCCCGCTGGTTGCATGACGTGCTGCTGCTGCCGCTGATCACGATCATTTCGGTCCTGGTCCTGGTCCTGATGCTCTATGTCATGTGGCGTTTCCGCCGCAGCGCCAATCCGACCCCGTCGAAAACCTCGCACAACACGTTGATCGAAGTGATCTGGACCGTGGTGCCGGTCGTGATCCTGCTGGTGATCGCCGTGCCGTCGATCGGCCTTCTGGCTGACCAGTACAAGCCCGCGCCCAAGGATGCGGTCACCGTCAAGGTCACGGGCTATCAGTGGTATTGGGGCTATGAATATCCTGACAACGGCATCCCGGAATATGTTTCCAACATGCTCCCCAAGGAAAAGGCCGAGGCGAATGGCGAGCCTTATCTTCTCGCCCCCGACAACCGCATGATCCTGCCTGCGGGCCGTCCGATCAAGTTGATCATCACCGGCGCGGACGTGATTCATGCCTTCGCAATCCCCTCGCTCTGGGTGAAGATGGACGCGGTGCCGGGCCGTCTCAATGAAAAGACGTTCACCATTGAAAAACCGGGCGTCTATTATGGGCAATGCTCTGAACTTTGCGGCGCTCGCCATGCTTTCATGCCGATCGCGATAGAGGCGCTGCCTCCCGCTCAGTTCGACCAGTGGGTTCTCTCGCAGGGCGGCAAGCTGCGCGACGCTGACGCGGCGGTCACTGCCGCAGCGCCTGCCGCCGCCCCCGCCGAAAAGCTTTGATGTAAGGGCATAGACGCCATGACAACCATTACCGCAGATCATCACGGCGATCATGCTCATGATCATCATGACGCCGATCACAAGCCTGCCTTCTTCCAACGCTGGTTCATGTCCACGAACCACAAGGATATCGGCACTCTCTACCTGATCTTCGCGATCATCGCCGGTATCATCGGCGGCGCGATTTCGGGCCTGATGCGCGCTGAACTGGCACAGCCGGGAATCCAGTATCTCCAGACCTGGGCACAGTTCAGCGACGGCCCTTCGGCCACGCTGGACCAGGCCTACCACCTCTGGAACGTCCTGATCACCGCCCACGGTCTTATCATGGTTTTCTTCATGGTTATGCCCGCGATGATCGGTGGCTTCGGCAACTGGTTCGTGCCCATCATGATCGGCGCGCCCGACATGGCCTTCCCGCGCATGAATAATATCAGCTTCTGGCTGCTCATCCCTGCCTTTGCGCTGCTGCTCGGCTCGACCTTTGTTCCTGGCGGCACCGGCAATGGCGCGGGCACCGGGTGGACGGTCTACGCGCCACTGTCGACCAGTGGTTCCGCGGGACCGGCCGTCGACATGGCGATCCTGTCGCTGCACATCGCGGGCGCCAGTTCGATCCTGGGCGCGATCAACTTCATCACGACCATTCTCAACATGCGCGCGCCGGGCATGACCCTGCACAAGATGCCGCTGTTCGTCTGGTCAGTGCTGGTCACCGCATTCCTGCTGCTGCTCGCCCTTCCGGTTCTGGCTGCGGCGATTACCATGCTGTTGACCGATCGCAATTTCGGTACGACTTTTTATGATGCCGCTGGCGGTGGTGATCCGGAACTGTACCAGCATCTCTTCTGGTTCTTCGGCCACCCCGAAGTGTATATCATGATTTTGCCGGGCTTCGGCATCATCAGTCAGATCGTGTCGACCTTCAGTCGCAAGCCTGTGTTCGGCTATCTGGGCATGGCATACGCCATGGTCGCTATTGGTGTCGTCGGCTTCGTCGTCTGGGCGCACCACATGTTCACCACGGGCATGTCGGTGAATGTGAAGATGTATTTCACCGCAGCAACGATGGTCATCGCGGTTCCAACGGGGATCAAGATATTCTCGTGGATCGCAACCATCTGGGGTGGCTCGATCAGCTTCAAGACCCCGATGGTCTGGGCGCTTGGCTTCATCTTCCTCTTCACGGTAGGCGGTGTGACCGGCGTTGTTCTGGCCAACGGGGGCGTCGACGACGTGCTGCACGACACCTATTATGTCGTGGCACATTTCCATTATGTGCTTTCGCTGGGTGCCGTATTCGGCCTGTTCGCAGGCTTCTATTACTGGTTCCCGAAAATGTCGGGCCGCATGTATAACGAGTTTCTCGGCCAGCTGCATTTCTGGGTGTTCTTTATCGGCGTGAACCTGTTGTTCTTCCCGATGCACTTCCTGGGCCTGTCAGGCATGCCGCGCCGTTATCCCGACTATCCAGAAGCCTTTGCCTACTGGAACAAGGTCGCTAGCCACGGTTACGAGATCATGGCTGCAGGCATGCTGATCTTCTTCGTCAATTTGATCTGGTCGCTTGCGGCTGGCCGCAAGGCAGAAGGTAACCCCTGGGGTGAAGGAGCGACGACACTGGAATGGACCCTGTCCAGCCCGCCGCCGTTCCATCAGTTCGAAACACTGCCGGTCGTCGACTGACCGGAAGGGCAGAGCCTTCTTGAGGAAGGCATGGGAGGCGCTGATCGCCTACCCTAATGAGCAGACCCGGCGCATGATATCGCGCCGGGCTGCCGCATGAGGAGCATATGGCAAGTTCGCCGTTCTTGGACAGGAGCACCGCTCCGGCAATTCCCGCACATTGGCGGGACTTCGTCGCATTGACGAAGCCACGAGTGATGACTCTCGTAGTTTTCACCGGCCTGTGCGGTCTGTTGGCGGCTCCTGGACACCTGCATCCGATTCTGGCCTTTACGGCGATCCTGTGCATCGCGATTGGCGCAGGTGCTGCTGCCGCGCTCAATCAGTGGTATGAAGCAGATATCGACGCGAAGATGAAGCGGACGGCGGGCAGGCCACTTCCTGCCGGGCGCATGGATCGGCAGTCCGCGCTGCATTTTGGGGTTGGCCTTTCCTTTTTTTCTGTGCTGCTGATGGGCGTCGCGACAAATTGGCTGGCCGCTGCGGTTTTGGCGGTGTCGATTCTTTTTTACGTTTTTGTTTACACGATCTGGCTGAAACCGCGTACGACACAGAATATTGTTATTGGTGGAGCGGCGGGGGCATTTCCGCCTGTTATTGGCTGGGCTGCCGTTACGGGCGACATTACGGCGCTGCCTATCGCGTTGTTTATGCTGATATTTTTCTGGACGCCACCGCATTTCTGGGCGCTCGCGCTGTTCGTGAAGACGGATTATGCGGCGGCGAACATTCCGATGCTGCCCGTTGTGTCGGGCGAGGTCGCGACCCGCCGGCAGATATGGTTTTACACCGCCATCATGGCAGTGGCGGCGATGGCCCCCGTGCTGCTGAAGTTGACCGGCCTGGTCTATGGCGTGACGGCACTGGCGGGCACGGCATTGTTCGTCCTGTTCGCGTTCCAGGTGCTGCGGCACCGCGAAACCGACCCCAGCCGGATGAAGCCGGAACGGCGGCTGTTCAAATATTCGATCATTTATCTGTTTGTCCTCTTTGGCGCGGTCGTCGCGGATCGGTGGTTGCTGTCATGACGCCAGAGGAGCAGGAACAGGTGCGTAGCCGCCAGAAATCCCGCGCCATCCTGACCGGCGTGCTGCTGGGGGCGTTGGTCATATTGTTCTACGCGATCACCATCGCCAAGATCGGCGGGGCGCAGTGATGGCCGCGAGCCTGCCACCTTCTCCATTCGATCGAGACCGCCGTAATCGGCGCACGCTGATCACGATGGCGGCGGTGGGCGTGGCCATGTTGGGCCTGGGCTTTGCGTCGGTGCCGCTGTACCGCATATTCTGCCAGCAGACCGGTTTTGGCGGCACGACCCAACGGGCATCGGGTGACATCAACGTCCGCGCGGCGGTTGGCCATAATATGTCGATTCGTTTCGATTCCAATGTCCAGCCTGGCATGCCCTGGCAGTTCTACCCGGAGCATCGGACCGACACGGTCACCGTGGGCGCGCGCGACATGGCGATCTTCATTGCGAAGAACATGTCGGACAAGCCAGTGACCGGCACGGCCAGTTTCAATGTGACGCCGACGCAGGCGGGCGCGCATTTCACCAAGATCCAGTGTTTCTGCTTTACCCAGCAGACGTTGAAGCCGGGTGAAGAGGTGAGGATGCCAGTCCTCTATTATGTCGATCCGAAGATTCTGGCGGACCCGAACAATCGGGACACGCAGGAAATTACGCTGAGCTACACCTTCTATCCTGTTGAGCAGGACAAGAAGCCAAGCTAAGGCAACCACGATAACGCGAACTGCGAACAGGGAAGAGCACGTCATGGCAGGCGCCAAGAACCACGATTATCACATTCTTCCGCCCAGCATCTGGCCGTTTTTCGGGTCGATGTCGGCGCTGGTAATGGCCCTTGGCGCGATCATGTGGATGCACCCCGATGCCATGCCTGCGGGTGGTGGCTGGGTGTTCTTCATCGGCCTGGCAGGCGTGCTGTTCACCATGTACAGTTGGTGGGCGAATGTGATCGACGAAGCGCATGCTGGCGACCACACTCCGGTGGTCCAGCTGCACCTGCGCTATGGCATGATCCTGTTCATCGCTTCGGAAGTGATGTTCTTCGTGGGCTGGTTCTGGGCCTTTTTCGACTTCTCGCTTTTCCCCAGCCAGCTGGCGCCGATCGAAGGCATGTTCCCGTCCAAGGGCGTCGAGGTCATGAACGCGTTCGAGCTGCCGCTGCTCAACACGCTGATCCTGCTATGTTCGGGCACGACCATCACCTGGGCGCACCATGCGCTGATCCATGGCGACCGCGAAGGGTTGAAGAAGGGACTGTGGCTGACCGTCATCCTGGGCCTGCTCTTCTCGTCGATCCAGGCCTATGAATATGCGCACGCGCCGTTCCCGTTCGGCGGCAGCCCCTATAGCTCGGCCTTCTACATGGCGACCGGTTTTCACGGCTTCCACGTTCTGGTTGGGACCATATTCCTGATCGTCAACCTGATCCGCGTCTATCAGGGCCACTTCACCCCGCGCCAGCATTTCGGGTTCGAAGCTGCTGCCTGGTACTGGCACTTCGTCGACGTGGTCTGGCTGTTCCTGTTCGTCGCCATCTATGTATGGGGCGGCTGGGGCGCGCCTATTCACGGCGGCTGATCCCGACGGCAATAAGGTGAACGAACGGCCGGGTCATACCGGCCGTTTTCTTTTGGGGCGGCCCCGGCTATGGCTGCGCCATGACATCGTCAGAACCGGTAGCACATCCATCCCTTCCGCTGATCATGGCGGCATCGCGCGGATGCTGTCCCCGTTGCGGAGCGACGACGCTGTTCGCCGGGCTGATCGGATTTTCGTCCCATTGTCGCCAATGCGACCTGGACTATGGCCAGTTCAATGTGGGCGATGGACCGGCGGCATTCCTGACCCTGATCGTGGGCGCGGTGATGGTAGCGCTGGCGCTTTATGTGGAACTGACGTTTCACCCGCCGCTCTGGGTTCATATGCTGCTGTGGACGCCGATCACGGTGGCGGCGGTTATCGGAAGCCTGCGGATCGCGAAGGGCGCGCTCCTGACGCTGGAATATCGCAACAAGGCTCGTGAAGGGCAGCTGGTGAAGGATATGCGGTCATGACCCGGATGCGCATACCCGTCATCCCGACCCTGATCGTGGCGGCAGCCATTGCGGTCATGATTGCCCTGGGTGTGTGGCAGTTGCAGCGACGCGGCGAAAAGGAAGCGATGCTGGCCCTGGCGGCGGCCAACCCGACCAAGCCATCCATCAGCTATCCAGCCATGGCGCCGGTCCACCCCGATCTGTTGTTTCGCCGATCTTCTGTGCAATGCATTCGCGTGACCGGATGGCGCACGGAAGCGGGTCGCGCCGCTGACGGGTCGACCGGCTACCGTTATCTGGCCGAGTGCGCGACCGGCGCCGAAGGCCCTGGAGCACTGGTGGCGATCGGCGTCGGGCAAAAGCCGGACCTGAAGCCGGATTGGACAGGAGGCCAGGTACGCGGCTGGATTTCGCAGGAGCCTGATCATCGGTCACTGCTGTCCCGAACGGGCGGAAGTGCGTCGCCCCTGCGGCCAATGCTGATCGCGCAGCAGCCGCCCGCCGGTCTGAAGGCGGTGGCCCCGCCCAGCGCGGCTGATGTTCCCAACAACCATCTGGCCTATGCGGTGCAATGGTTCTTCTTCGCTGCGGTGGCTGTGGTCATCTACCTGTTGGCGCTGCGCAAGCGCGTCCCGCCGTCCCGTCCGTCGTAAACGCTTGCCCCATGGCCGCTGCCTCGCTACCGCGCTTTCCCATCATGCAATATGTGAGCACCAGGGGAAGCGCGCCTGCGCGGGGTTTCGAAGATGTGACGCTGGCAGGGCTGGCGCCCGACGGCGGGCTGTACGTCCCTGAAAGCTGGCCGAGCTTTTCAGCGGACGATATTCGCGCGCTTGCGGGGCTGTCCTATGTCGAAACCGCTGTGCGCGTCATGGCTCCCTTTGTCGCCGGATCGCTGAGCGAAGAGGAACTGCGCGAACTGTGCACCGCCGCTTACGGACGGTTCAGCCATCAGGCGGTGACGCCTCTGGTCCAGCTCGACCACCGCAACTGGCTGCTGGAACTGTTCCACGGCCCGACCCTGGCGTTCAAGGATGTGGCCCTGCAACTGCTGGGGCAGTTGTTCGAACGATTCCTGTCCCGCCGCGACGACCATCTGACGATTGTCGGCGCGACCTCTGGCGACACGGGGTCCGCCGCGATTGACGCGGTCGCCGGTCGCGAGAAGATCGACATCTTCATGTTGCATCCTGAAGGCCGGGTATCCGACGTTCAGCGCAGGCAGATGACGACCGTGCGCGCGCCCAATGTCTATAATATCGCCATCGAAGGCAGTTTCGACGACGCGCAGGCGCTGGTGAAGGCGATGTTCAACGACGCCGCCTTTTCCAAACGGTTCAACCTGTCTGCGGTGAACAGCATCAACTGGGCGCGGTTGATGGCGCAGGTCGTCTATTATTTCTACGCCGCTGTCCGCCTGGGCGCGCCGGAGCGGCCCGTGGCCTTTTCCGTGCCGACCGGCAATTTCGGCGACGTGTTCGCTGGCTATGTCGCGGCGCGCATGGGTCTGCCGGTTGCAAAGCTGATGGTTGCGACCAACGTCAACGACATATTGCATCGCGCGCTGGCGGAGGGCGACTATAGCCAGGGGCAGGTGGTGCAGACCGCGACGCCCAGCATGGATATCCAGATCAGTTCCAATTTCGAACGCCTGCTGTTCGTAGCGGGCGGGCGCGACGGCCTGGCGCTGGCGGAACAGATGAAGGGGTTTGAAACCAGCCGCGCGATGCGCCTGACCAACGCCCAGCGCGCTGGCGCGGGCGAGCTGTTCGCATCGGCGCGTGTCGATGGCGATGGCATGAACATGGCCATACGCTGGGCATTTGACGCTGCGGGGCAGGTGATTGACCCGCATACCGCCATAGGCCTGGCCGCCGCGCGCACGATGGAGCTGGACCCAAGCATTCCCGTCGTCACGCTGGCGACGGCGCACCCCGCCAAGTTCCGCGATGCGGTCGAGCGGGCGATGGGCATCCGTCCGCCGCTACCGCCGCGCATGGGCGACCTGTTTTCGCGCGAGGAAGCCTGTGCCAAGCTGCCCGCGACCTTTGAGGCCGTGACCGCCTATGTCGCGGAGCGCGCCACGCCGCGGGCATGAATCTGCAGACACTCATTGGCGAGCCTTGGCCCGATTATGGGCTGATCGATTCGGGGCATGGCCGCAAGCTGGAGCGCTACGGCCGCTTTCGCTTCATCCGGCCTGAGCCGCAGGCGATGTGGGCTCCGGCGGAGGCGAGCTGGCGCGCCGATGGTGAGTTCGTTCCGGGATCGGACGAGGATGGCGGCGGCCGCTGGGTCCATAGTCAGCCGGTGCCACAGCATGGTTGGCCGCTCCGTTGGAATGAGGTGACTTTCCAGGCCAGTTGCACGCCCTTTCGCCATCTGGGCTTCTTTCCCGACATGGCGCCGGTGTGGAATTGGATGCGTGAACAGGTCGCGGACAAACCCGATCCGCAGGTCATGAACCTGTTTGGCTATACTGGCGTCGGTACGCTGGCGATGGCGGCGGCGGGCGCGCAGATGGTGCATGTCGATGCGTCGAAGAAATCGGTGGCGCAGGCCCGCGACAATGCGGCTGCATCCGGGCTGGATGACCGGCCCGTGCGCTGGATTATCGACGATGCGGCGAAGTTTGTTAGCCGTGAAGTGCGGCGCGGGCGGCGCTATGACGGCATTCTGCTCGACCCGCCCAAATATGGGCGTGGCCCCGATGGGGAGGTTTGGCGACTGGAAGAAGATTTGCCGGGGCTTATCGCCAATTGCCGCCAGCTTTTGGACGCCGACAGCCGCTTTCTGTTCCTGACGGTCTATGCCGTGCGCATGTCGGCGATCGCGATTGGCGAGCTGGTCAGGCAGGCCTTTGCCGATCTGCCCGGCACGGTCGAGGCGGGCGAGCTGGTCGTGCGGGAAGAAGCGCGGGGATTGTTGCTGCCCACGGCGATCTGGGCGCGCTGGGCGCGTTAGGCTTCGGTCTTTTCGTAGTCAGGCGCTTTTCGGATCGCTGCGCCGCTGCGGGCCAGTTCGCGTTTCAGCTGTTCCGGGGGCGGGGCGACGAGGAAGCCGAAGCTGACACATCCCAGCCGGGTTCCGACCGCATGATGCAGGCGATGGGCCTGCACGATCCGTTTCATATAGCTGGAACGCGGGACATAGCGGTGCGCCATCCGGCGATGGACGATGATGTCGTGGAAGCCGAGGTAGATGAGGCCATAGGCGGCGATCCCCGCGCCACAGGCCGTCGCCCAGTCCCCCCAGTCCCATTGCACTCCGCCCAGCAGCAGCAGGATGGACGGCATGGCGAAGATCACGAAATAAAGGTCGTTCGCTTCCCACATGCCGTTGCGCGGCCGATGATGGCTGGCATGCAGGAACCAGCCGGGGCCATGCATCACCCAGCGGTGCATGACATAGGCGAAGCCCTCCATCGCAGCGATGGTGGCGAGAAAGATGAGGAGCAGCACGGGCGACATGCGCTACATATAGAGCGGCAAGTCCGGCCCGGCGACCCGTAAATCACCGGAGGGGAGCAGTGCGGTTCGGTGGGCTGGTCAAGCCCGCTCACCTGGCCTTGCCGCGCCATCGGCATGGTGCAGGACGCGCTGCGGATAGGGGATGGTGATGCCATTGTCCCTGAACAGCAGCCACAGCCGGTTCAGGACGTCGGACTTGACGTTGCCGACGCCGCTTTCAGGATCGCTGATCCACACCAATATGTCATGTTCGACGCGGTTTTCGCCAAAGGCGGTCAGCCAGACATTGGGCTTGGGATTGCGCAGCACGCGCGGGCTTTCCTGCGCGGCGCGCAGCATGAGCTGCTGGGCAAGCTGAAGATCGCTGTCGTAACCGACGCCCACGGGAATCCGCACGCGGACATTGCGGTCGGAATAGGACCAGTTTTCAACCTCCTGCGTCATCAGATTTTCGTTCGGGATCAGATGTTCCTTGCCGTCGCGCGTGATCACCGACACAGCGCGCACGCCGATCTTGTTCACCCAGCCAAAGCTTTCGCCGACGACGATGATGTCCCCCGGCTTGATGGAACGGTCCATCAGCAGGATGATGCCCGCGATCAGGTTGCCGAACGTCTTTTGCAGGCCAAAGCCGACCGCAAGCCCCAGCGCACCCGAAAAGACGGTGAAGGCGGTGAGGTCGATGCCCAGAAGGTCGATGCCCACGAAAAAGGCGACGACGATCGCGCCGATCGCGCCCAGCTTTTGCGCCAGCAGCTTTTGGGTGGGGTCCAGTCCGCTGGTATGGGCGATGCTGCGCGCCACCAGCCGGTTGGTCAGGCGCACCGCCGCGAACAGGGCGACGCAGATCGCCGCCATGCTGAATATGCCGAGCAGGGTTAGGCGGCGCTTGCCAAGGTCGATGCCGATTTCGTCCAGCATGTCCGCGACCGGGGCAAAGCCGCCGCTGCTGCCCGACAGGACCATGACGAACAGCAGCAGGACCAGCGGGATGACGGCCAGTTGAGGAATGGCGAGGCTGCGCAATATGTGCCAGGCCAGCAGCGCCATGGCCAGCGCCAGCGCCGCGCCCAGAATCAGATGGGCCAGCCCGTCCGCTGGCCATAGCGCCACGCAGGTTGCCAGCAGGCCACCAGCCAGGGCATGGCGCAATATCGGGCGAAGATGCCCGTCCAGCGCTTCGCCCAGCGGCGTGACGCGGCGGCGCAGACGGGCGGCGGCGATGTGGGCCAGGCCATCGGCGGCCAGATAGACCAGCGTCGCCAGCGCCAGCGCGACCAGCGGGTTCACGATTGCCGGATCACCGGGCAGCAGCGCCAGCAGGTCGGGCAGCCCCGCCATCATCCGCGCACCGCGCGAAAGCGGGCGAGGCCCTGATCCAGGTCGGCGATGAGGTCCGCTGGATCCTCCAGCCCGATGTTGAGGCGCACGACGGGGCCTTCCGCTTGCCATCGGGTGGCCGTGCGATGGCGCGCCGGATCGACCGGGAGGGCCAGGCTTTCAAAGCCGCCCCAGCTGTAGCCGATACCGAAATGGGCGAGGCCATCGATCAGCGCGGCGCGCGCCTGTTCGTCGCCACCCTGGAGGACGAAGCTGAAAAGGCCGCTGGAGCCGGTGAAATCGCGCCGCCAGATATCATGACCGGGGCAGGACGGCAGGGCGGGGTGGAGGACGCGTGCGACGTCGGGCTGGTCCGCCAGCCAGTTGGCGACCGTCAGCGCGCTGTCCTGATGCTGGCGGAGGCGCACGCCCAAGGTCCGCAGGCCGCGCGAAGCCAGCCATGCGTCATCCGGGCTGGTCATCTGTCCGAACAGATAGGCCGACCGGCGAATGGCGGGAAACAGGGCGGGAGTTGCCGTGACGGACCCCATCATCACATCGCTGTGGCCGACAATATATTTGGTGCAGGCCAGAATGGAGATATCGACGCCATGCGAAAGCGCCGGGAAAAAGAGCGGCGTCGCCCATGTGTTGTCAAGCAGGGTGACGATGCCCCTTTCCCTGGCGATGGTCGTGATGGCGGGAATGTCCTGCACTTCGAAAGTGAGGCTGCCGGGGCTTTCCAGAAAGATGGCGCGGGTCGATCCAGTGATGCGGTCGGCGATGCGCGCGCCGATCGTCGGATCATAATAGACGGTTTCTATGCCCAGCGGGCGCAGCATCTGTTCGCAGAAATTGCGCGTGGGGTCATAGGCGCTGTCGGCCATCAACAGATGGTCGCCCGGTTTCAGTACGGCCATCAGGGCGCAAGCGATTGCCGCCACGCCGGAGGGGAAAAGCATGGTGCCTTCAGCGCCCGGCTCCATCTCTGTCAGGGCATCGGCCAGGCTCCAGGCCGTCGGCGTGCCCTTCCGCCCGTAAAATAGCCGCTCGTGCGTGCTGGCCCCCGCTGCGCTGCGCAGATGGGCGACATCGTCATAGAGGATGGTCGACGCGCGCCAGACCGGCGGATTGACGATAGCGCCAGGCTGGCCGGGCATGCCGGTCCATTCGGCCTTGCGACCGGCCTGCACCAGCTTCGTCAGCGGTCGCCGTCCATCCTTGCCGCCATCCCCGCCGCTCATGCCGGTCCCACCGCCTTGGGCATGGCGGGGTCCAGACCCCATTCGGACCAGCTGCCGTCATAAAGGGTGACGTCGGTCTTCCCCAGCATCTCCAGTCCCGCGAGCAGGATCGCAGCCGTCACACCGCTGCCGCAGCTGGTGATGAGGGGACGGTCGAAATCGACGCCCGCATCGATGAAAAGGCGGCGCAGTTCATCGCCAGTCTTCATACGGTTGTCGGATGTGAAGAGGGTGGACGAGGGGATGTTGCGCGAGCCGGGGATATGGCCAGACGCCATGCCCGGACGCGGTTCCTTGTCTTCCCCGGAAAAGCGGGCCGCGCTGCGGGCATCGACGATCTGCGCCGGTCCGCCCTGCAGGTTGGCGAGCAGGTCTTCCTTGGTCCGCACCTGCCCTTCGGCCCGGCGGGCGACGGCGTTTCCGCGTGGGACGACGGGCCAGCCGCTTTCGACCGGCCTTCCTTCGGCCAGCCATTTGGGCAGGCCGCCGTCCAGAATCGAAGCGGACGCGCCGACGCCATAAAGGCGCATCATCCACCAGCCGCGCGCAGCACTGTGTGTCGGGCTGTTGTCATAGACGACGACGCGGCTGTTGCTGTCGATGCCGAGCGCACGGCAGCGTTCGGTCATGAAATCATCGCTGGGGAGCATGCCGGGTCGGGGGTCGTCCGCATCGCTCAGGCTTGGCAGATCCAGAAAACGGGCTTCGGGAATATGGGCCGCTTCAAATTCGGCGCGCGGGTCGCGCGGATCGCCCGGCAGGAACAGGCTGGCGTCGATGATGCGCAGGTCGCTTTTGCCAAGCTCTGCCGCCAACCAGCTGGTGGAAACCAATATGTCCATGCCGCCCCTCTGTGAGTGCCGTTCTGATCTTTCTAAAGCATCGTGCGTAAAAGTGGGAACCGGTTTTGCGCTTAAAACGATGCGACAACAAAAAACTGGAGCGCGCAACCTGCGTCCGGTTAAACGCAGCGCGCTCCAAGGAGCGGGCGCGGTCGGTGGAAAGGGACTTTCCCGCCCGCCTTGTTCAGTTGGTGAGCGTGAGCGCGGTCGCCCGGCTTCCCGGCGTAGGGAATTGGCGTGGGCCAAGGTCGGCCCTGAAAGGCGCCAGCCGGTCGGCAGGCGGGGATTTTTCCTGCCCGATGATGAATGCTCGTCCCGTCCGGCCGGAACCCGGAGCGCCCTGCTCCCCGGTCCAGCGATATTGCACGTCGAACGCCGCCAGAGGGATCAGCAGGGCGCGGCCTTCCATCCGTACGGGGGATATCTGGTCCGGCAGCAGCCGCAGCTCCCCTTTCAGGCTGTGGCTTTCGCCTGCCATGACGGAAACGACGGAGTGGGTCGGCAGGCCGGTCGCGCCGGCGAAAAACTGCTGAAGCGCGGCCTGTTGTCCGCTGTCGGCATTGGCGATGAGGGTGCGGATCAGAATGTCCTCCGCCGGGCCGTCACCGCGATTGTGCAGGGTCAGCACATAATCGATGGTCGCCCCCATCAGCGAGAGGCGGGCGCTGCGCACCTCCATGGTCAGGTCGATCCACGGACGCGGACCGGTGGGCGGGGCGGGGGTTGGCCGTTGTGGTGGCGTCTTTGGGGCAGGTGCGGGCTGGGGTTTGGTTACCGCTGGCGCGATTGTCGCTTCTTCCGCTTCGGGACTCGGCGCGTCTATATCGTCGGACCCCTTCCGGCGGAGAAGACGGGCTGCGCCGATTGCCGCGATCAGCAGGGCGAGCGCTGCTGCGACCCAGGTCCATGAAAAGCTGCCGGTCGCCTGCTGGGAGGTGTCAGCCTGCGGCGGGGACGGCGCGGGTTGGGCCTCTGGTTCTGCCGGGGCAGGGGGCGGCAGAACGTTGGGCGATGGTTCGTTCGCGGTGGCGTCCTGTTGTGGCGAGGGCTGGATTGGCGCGGCCGGAGGGGGCGCGGGGCGTGCCGCCGGGCGCTGCGGTTCCGTAGCGGGTGGCGTGGCGGTCGAAGGTGCGGGCGGCTGGACCACTGGCGGTGGCGGCGTGATCGTGGGCACGGTCACGGGTGGCGGCGGAAGCTGAACCGGCCCGCCGCGATAGACGTCGAGTTCAGGTCCCTGCCGGTTGGGGTCGGCCTGCGGTTGCCCGGCGCGGGGAAGGTTGAACACCGGATCGGCGCCGTCCTGCTGCTGCGCCATCGCGGGCGTGGCCAGCAGCAGCGGCAGGATGATTATCAGGGCGGAACGCGAGATCATGGGCCGCAGCCAAGGCGATGGCCCGCTGAACGGGATGTGAACGATGCGGCCATGTGGCGAGACGATGACATTATGCGTGCAATGGCGTAGATGGCCGGACATGACCGACACGCCCAGCCTATCGAAACCAATCCATCTTGGCCAGAGCAGCGCGCTGCCCGCGCATCCGCAGGAGGCGGTGCTCGACTATGTGCCCAACCCCCGGCCCGGAAAGCCCTATCTGGTGCGTTTCACCGCGCCGGAGTTCACGTCGCTTTGCCCCGTCACCGGGCAGCCCGATTTTGCTCATCTGGTCATCGACTACGCACCGGCCCAAACGATCGTCGAATCGAAGTCGTTGAAGCTGTTCCTCGGTTCATTCCGCAACCATGCCGCCTTTCATGAAGATTGCACGGTCGGCATTGGCGAGCGGCTGTTCGACGAAATGCAGCCGATCTGGCTGCGCATCGGAGGATATTGGTATCCGCGCGGCGGCATTCCCATCGATGTATTCTGGCAATCGGGCGAGCCGCCCGCCGGGCTGTGGCTGCCTCCGCAGGATGTGCCGGGCTATCGCGGGCGCGGCTGACGCCTTCCTCCGCACTGTTTGACAAATGAATAATTGCGTTCGACCAATGACATCGCGGGCGAACGGCGGCGCTTGACCAGCGCGGTAAAAGGTTCGATCCCGCAACTATCATGGCGTGGCGCCGTATGGCTGCGCCGTTCCAACGTGTCGGAGTTGCGAACCAGATGTCCTTTGCCAAAATGCTTCCATTGATGCTGGCGGCTGCGCCAGTGGCTTTTGTCCAGCCTGTCCTTGCGCAGGCGCCCGTTGGCCCCGCGGCCAATATCACGACCCAGCTGCCGCGCGGCGCCGCGCCCAGCCATTATGCGATCACCGTCACCCCCGATGCCCCCAACCTGAAGTTCAGCGGCAAGGTGACGATTGACATCGTCCTGTCCCAGCCATTGCCCGCGCTGGTTCTGAATGCGGCAGACCTGACCATCAGCGACGTCCGGCTGACCCCGGCAAAGGGCAAGGCGGTGAAGGGCAGCGCCCGGATCGACGCAGCCGCGCAAACCGCGACCCTGGATTTCGGCAAGCCGCTCCAGCCGGGCAATTACAAGGTCGATATCGTTTATGCGGGCGTGATCAACACGCAGGCGAACGGGCTATTCGCGCTCGATTATACGGACAATGCGGGCAAGGCGAAGCGCGCGCTGTTCACCCAGTTCGAAGCGCCGGACGCTCGCCGTTTCGTCCCCAGCTTTGATGAACCGAGCTACAAGGCGACATTCGACCTGACGGCAATCGTGCCCACCGGGGAACTGGCGGTCAGCAACATGCCGGTCCGGGCGTCGAAGGATATGGGCGGCGGCAAGACGCAGGTGACATTCGGCACCAGCCCAAAAATGTCGTCCTACCTGTTGTTCTTTGGCCTGGGCGAGCTGGAACGCGCGACCAAGATGGCCGGGGCGACCGAAGTCGGCGTGATCACCGGCAAGGGCAATACGGGCAAGGCGCAACTGGCGCTCGACGCGTCGGCGGCGATCCTGCCCTGGTTCAACGACTATTTCGGCGTGCCTTTCCCGCTGCCCAAGCTGGACAATGTCGCAGGGCCGGGACAGAGCCAGTTTTTTTCCGCGATGGAAAATTGGGGCGCGATCTTTACCTTCGAACGGGCCTTGCTGGTGGACCCGCGTTTCACGTCCGAAGAAACGAAGCGGACCATCTATGAAATCGTTGCTCATGAGATGGCCCATCAATGGTTCGGCGATCTGGTCACTATGGCCTGGTGGGACGACCTTTGGCTGAATGAAGGGTTCGCCAGCTGGATGGCGACCAAGGTGACGGACAAGCTGAACCCCGACTGGGAAATGCTGTTGACCAGGGTTGAGGGGCGTGAGCGGGCGATGGGGCTGGATGCCTTGGCGACGACCCACCCCGTCGTGCAGAAAATCAATACGGTCGAAGAAGTGAACCAGGCTTTCGACGCCATCACCTACCAAAAGGGTGAGGCGGTGATCACCATGCTGGAAGGCTATGCGGGCGAAGATGTGTGGCGCAGTGGCATTCGCAGCTACATGAAGGCGCATGCCTATGGGAACACGGTGACCGATGACCTGTGGAAAGCGGTCGAGGGCGCCGGCGCGACCGGTCTGGTTGCCATCGCCCATGACTTTACGTCCAAGCCGGGCATCCCGCTGGTGAAGGTGGACAGCGCCCGGTGCAGCGGTGGCAACATGATGCTGCGGCTGAGCCAGGGCGAATTTAGCCGCGATCGCAAGGACAAGGCCCCGCTCAGCTGGAACGTGCCGGTCAAGGCGCAGGTGCTGGGCGGGCAGGCACAGCGGCTGATCCTGAACGGACAGGGGCAGATGACGCTGCCGGGATGCGGGGCTTATGTGATCAATGCCGGGCAGACGGGCTATTATCGCTCGCTCTACCCGCAGGCGAATGTGAAGGCGCTGGCAAAGGATTTCACGCGGCTTTCCAGCATCGACCAGACCGGGCTGCTTGCCGACAATTTCCAGCTGGGGCTGGGCGGCTATCAGCCCATCGGCCTGGCGCTTGACCTGATCGATGCCGTGCCCGCGGCGGCAAGTCCTGCTGTGCTGGCGGAAGTGCCGGGCTACCTTTCCAGCGCCTACACGATGCTGGAAGGCGACAAGGCGGCGCAGGCAAAGGTCGCGGCCTATGCCTCAAGGAAGCTGACGCCGATGATCGCCAACATCGGCTATGACGCCAAAGCTGGTGAAGGGCCGCAGGTGCCGGTGCTTCGGTCCGCGCTGGTGGCGGCGTTGGGCAGCATGGGTGATAATGCGGTAGTGGGCGAGGCGAACCGGCGCTTTGCCGCATTGGCCAGCGATCCCGCCGCTTTGGACGGGCCGCTGCGCAACAGCTGGCTGCGGATCATCGCGCAAAATGCCGATGCGGCGACATGGGACCGGCTGCGCGCCATGGCGAACGGCGCGAAAACGGATCTGGAGAAGAGCGCGACCTTCGCATTGCTGGGCGCTGCCAAGGACGAAGCGCTGGCGCGCAAGGCGCTCGACCTGGCGCTGACCGATGAACCGGGCAAGACGACCAGTGCGGCGATCATTTCCCAGGTGGGTGGCGAGCATCCGATGCTGGCGGTCGACTATGTGCTGGCGCATCGGCAGCAATATGAAGCGTTGATCGACGTGTCTGCCCGGTCGCAGGCGATTGCGCGGCTGGGTGGCGGATCGGCCGACCCGGCGATGGCGACGAAGCTGGACAGCTATGCCAGCCAGCACCTGACCCCGGAATCGCGCAAGGTGGTGGATCGCTCCATCTCTGCGATCAAGACCCGGATCGAAACGCGCGCGCGGTTGAAGCCTGCGCTGATCAGCTGGTTCGCCCGTAAATGAGCGTTCGCTGTCAGAAGGGCAGCGATGCCTGACGCCGGAGGCGCGTGTAGAGCGCGCCGACGGTGGTGGCAAAGATCAGCAGGGCGAGAGGGACTGCCCAGCGGTGCTCCGCGACCAGCGCCAGCGGCGCGTCGCTGTCGGTCGCGGCGACCATGCCCGCAAAGGCGATCCCGAACAGGCTTTCGCCGACGATGAAGCCGGTTGCCATCAGCACCCCCATCCGTTCGGCAAAGTCGGGGTCGGACTGACGCCGGGCCCATCGATTGTAGAGGTGGCCGATGGCCGCGCCGATCGGGATCAGCAGGGTCAGCGCCATCGGCAGATAGATGCCCATGCCCACGGCGAGCGGTGGAAGGCGCAGCTTGCCCGCGCGGCCCAACAGTTCATCGACTATGACCACGACGACGCCGATCAATGCGCCCGCGCCGATCAGATACCAGTCCAGATCGCCGCCCAGCACGCCCTTGGCCAGCGCGGAGATCAGCGCCGCCTGGGGTGCGGGCAGGGCGGTGGCCTTTGCGCCCGGAGCACCGGCAAAGCCAAAGGCGCTGTTGAGCAGGTCGAGGATAGGCGGGATCACCAGCGCCCCGAATATCACGCCCAGCACCAGCGCCACCTGCTGCTTCCACGGGGTCGCGCCCACCAACTGCCCGGTCTTCAGATCCTGCAGATTGTCGTTGGAAATCGTGGCGATGCCAAAAATGATGGCAGTGACGAACAGCGCATAGGCGATCAGCGCCTGCGTTTCAGCAGGGTCTCCGCCTGACCCGTAAATGGCGGCAAGGATCAGCGACGCGCCCAGCACCGCGAGGATGCCGACACCGGAAATCGGGCTGTTCGACGCCCCGATCAGGCCCGCCATATAGCCGCACACCGCCGCAATGACGATGCCAGCGACCATGATATAGGCGAGCGTCAGGATGATGATCGGCACGGGGTTGAGCGCGATCGGCCCCCCTTGCGCGAAATACCAGAGCAGCACCGCGATCGGTGCGAGCGATGCGATGATCGTGCCGCCGACGATGCCGATCGGCAGGTCCCGCTCCGTCAGGTCGAGCAGGCCGTTGCCGCCAGCCTTGCGCGCCTTTGCGGCGGCCATGGCGGACCGGATGCCGGTGATGATCGGCCCCAGAATCTTGAGCAAGGTCCAGATTGCCGCCACGCCGATCGTCCCCGCGCCGATGAACCGCGCCTTCGTGCGAAAGGTGGTGCCGACCACCTCGGCAAGGTCCACCCCAGCCGGCAGGGGCGCCGTCAACCAGGGCACCAGTCCCAGCCAGCTGATCAACAGGCCCACGAACATCGCAATCCCGACCGACAGGCCGACAAGATGACCGACGCCGATCAAGGCCATGGAAAAACTGGTGGAAACCGATGTCGCTCCGGCGCCCAGCTTGAAAAAGGTGGCGGCTTCCTCCGCGATCAATCGGGTTTTCGCAGCAATCGAAAAGGCCGCAGCAGCGAGCGCGCTCATGACAATGGCGGCAAGGCCGCGCCGGTTTTCCTCCAGCCCCTCACGCGACCCCGCACCGACCTTTAGCACTTCGGCGGCGGCGACGCCTTCGGGATAGGGTAGATCCGACCCGGTGACCAGCGCGCGGCGCAGCGGTACGGAATACATGACGCCCAATATACCGCCCAGCGCGATGGTGAAGGCGGACAGCCAATAGGGGAAGCCCTGCCACCAGCCGATGATGACCAGGCCCGGCAGCACGAAGATGATCGCGGACAATGTGCCTGCGGCCGACGCGATCGTTTGGACGATGTTGTTTTCCAGGATATTGCCGGTCGCGAACAGGCGCAGCACCGCCATGGATATGACGGCGGCCGGGATCGACGTGGCGAAGGTCAGGCCGATCTTGAGGCCGAGATAGACGTTCGCTGCGGTGAAGAGGACAGTGATGACAGCGCCCAGCACGACGCCGCGCAGCGTCAGTTCCGCCATCGGCGTGGTTTTGATCGGATCGGTCGTCACGGCTTTTCCCCTAATCCACGCCTGTTCTGGGGCATGGTAATAATGTTGCTTGGCCGTGGATCAATCGGAGAGTGAAGAAATCCGGTCCACCCGTTCGCGAAGGGGCCGGTTCTGGGCAGGTGGTGGGGACGAAGATGATTGCAGCCAGTCTTGCACCAGCTTGGTCCAGCGTTGATAGCCGCGCGCATTCATGTGCAGCCCGTCGCGCGTGAACAGCGACGCGTCCGGCAGGCCGTCGTTGGCCAGCAGGCTGGCGGCGACATCCAGATAGTCGAAACCGGCGGCCCGGCTGCGCGCGGCGACGGTCATGTTGACCGCGGCCATTTTGGGCCAGAGCGTCCATCTTATGGGGCTGGGTTTGAGCGAGAGAAAGGCGATCCGCGCTGCCGGGTAGCTGGCCCGCAGCCGCCTGATCAGGCTGAGGACGTCGCGTGAGACCGTGTCCGTGTTTGCGCCCCCGGCCAGGTCATTTTCACCGACATAGACCAGCACTGAACTGGGCTTCGCGCGGGGCAGGAGGCGAGGATAATGTCGCAGCACATCGTTAGTCGTGGCCCCGCCAAAGCCGCGATTGATGACGTTCCGGGCTGGAAAGCTGGCGCCCGTGTTCCACAGGCGAATGCTGGAACTGCCAAGGAACAACACGGCGTTGGAAAGAGCCGGTCCCGCCGCGTCGGCTTTGGCGAAAGCGGCGATTTCGTTGGAGAAAGGGAAAGTCGGGTCGGCGTTGACGTGGGCAGGACCGGCCGTGTCAGGCGCCTTGCCCTCCACGCCGACCGGGCAGGCCAGCGCCAGCAGCGCTGCCAGGTCGAATCTCAACTTCGGATGGGCTTTATTGGCGATGCAGTGGTCGCAGTTGATATTTGCCATTCGCGTAGGTGCCGAACATGCCGCCTATCGCCGGGTGATCGACCGGTTCGTCACTGTCATCGACCACCAGATTCTGCTGGCTGACATAGGCGACATAGCTGGCTTCACCATTTTCAGCGAGCAGGTGATAAAATGGCTGATGCTTGTCGGGCCGCGATTCTTCCGGGATCGCCTGATACCATTCCTCGCTGTTGGCGAAGACGGGGTCGATGTCGAATATGACGCCGCGAAAGCCAAAAAGCCGGTGTTTCACGATGTCGCCAATGCTGAAACGCGCATGGACCACGGGCGGCGCGGTAATGTGGGCTCCGATAATGGGGGTCAGGTCGGTCATGCCCTGCAATTTAAGACGCTCCCGCTGCGTTACAAGAAAAATACGGTCCGGGCCGCTTGGCAAGTCGGTATTCATTCGCTAATGGCCGCCGCTCGACCGGGATGGCATTCGCCAGACCTTCTGCGGAGAGGTGGCAGAGTGGTCGAATGCACCGCACTCGAAATGCGGCGTGCCGGCAACGGTACCGAGGGTTCGAATCCCTCCCTCTCCGCCACTTGATCATCCAGCCCGATCCAAGATTATCCAGACAATCCCGGTTTAACGCGGTCTAGATGATCCGCGTTTCCAATCGCATCCAGGGATATGCAGCTCAAGCCCACGGCGCATGCTGGAAAGTATTTTCAGAAGTCCAGCCGTCGGCCCGGGCTCAGACAGATTTCACGGGCGGCACATTTGCTCGGCGGTGAGGTCGCGATCGCGTGGGATGATGCCGAATGTTGAACGACGTGCGTTTCGCATAAGTGAAGCGGCGAATTCGACCGAGAATTTGGGCATGTCGGGTCAGGGAACCGGCAGCGGAAAGTGTCGTTGGCTTCACAAGCTGGAATAGCGCCTCCAACGGTCGCAAAATGCGGTTTTCCCCGCCAAGGGGAATATAACATTATTCCAGACATTTAACACTGATTGGTGCGGTCGAGAAGACTCGAACTTCCACGGCCTTTCGGCCACAACGACCTCAACGTTGCGCGTCTACCAGTTCCGCCACGACCGCACATCTAAAGGGAAACCGGCGAGGCCGGCACCTGGTAGGAGGCGGCCCTTAGCAAAGGCTCTCATGGCATGCAACAACCTATCTTCCTGTGCGTTTTCTTTTCCACATCAGCAATCACCGGGGCGGAGCAGCGATGGAGGATGTCGGCATGTCGGCCCGATTTTGGTTATTCAGCATGGCAAGCGTCGGCGCGGCGCTGGTCGGCGGTTTGAGCCTTGGGCTTTACGCCACGACATCGCCGCGGGCCGTGGTCGCGGAATATGACGCTGGCAGCTTCGTTGTTGAAGAACCGCATGTGGCTATGCCGGACATGATGGTGCTGAATGGGCCGGAGGAAGTCAAATGCACGGGGTGCGGACCGACGTTGGCGGAAAGGCAGTTCCATGCCGCGTCAGCCTCCTGGGACGGCTATGACGATGCGACCGTGCGGGATTATGACGGGCAGGAACCAGGCCAGCCAGAGGACTTGCTGGCCGATTTAGACCGCCCCATGCATTCTTCGGCACATCAACTGCCTGAGGAAATAGAGCGATTTGCAAATGGCGATGGCTTTGCGCCGTACCCTGTGCGGGTCGCCCAAGGCGTTGCCACCGCGCACGGGCAGTTACAGCCGTCGATCGCGGTTCCCTGAGCGAATTCGGCCTTGTCCATGCACCCCGCGAAAGTAAGGGAGCGATCAACAAGGCCGAATGTGACGTCCCTTACTCGGCGGCAACGACCACTGGTGTGTCGCTCAACGGGTGAGTCAGGCGGTTTATCATTTCCTTCGGGCAGACCTGCCAGAAATAACGCCGCCAGCGATCCCAATCATCGAGGATCGTGTTTGACCATTTGCTGTCGGTGGTCACCGCATGTTCGGCGATCAGAGCCTTGAGCTGTGCTTCCCAATGGGCGCTGTCAAGCCGCTGCCAGACAATGCTTTCCGGGTTGGCCCGCGTGCCAAAACTGCCATCCTCGTCCAGGATGAAGGCCATGCCGCCGGTCATGCCTGCGCCGAAGTTCGCGCCAGTGCGCCCCAGGATCACCGCCGTGCCGCCGGTCATATATTCGCAGCCATTGGCGCCGCAGCCTTCGACCACCACCTGCGCGCCCGAATTGCGGACGGCGAAGCGTTCGCCCGCCTGGCCCGCCGCGAACAGCTTGCCCGCTGTCGCACCATATAGGACGGTGTTGCCGATGATGGTGTTGTCCTTGCTGGTCAGCGGCGAGGAAACGGTCGTGCGCACGACAATGGTGCCGCCCGACAGGCCCTTGCCAACATAGTCGTTGGCGTCGCCAAAGACTTCCAGCGTAATGCCCTTGCACAGGAACGCGCCCAGCGACTGACCCGCTGAGCCGCGCAGCCGCACGGTCAGGTGCCCGTCTGCCAGTGTCGACATGCCGAAACGTTCCGTGACGGCGGCGGACAGGCGGGTGCCCACGGCACGATGCGTGTTGCGGACCGTATAGGTCAGCTGCATCTTCTCGCCCCGTTCGAAGACGGCCTTGGCATCGCGCATCATCTGCGCGTCCAGGCTGTCGGGCACTTCGTTGCGCCATTCGGTCAGGCTGAAGCGCCGCTGGTCATCGGGCGCATCCACCTTGGCCAAAATCGGGTTGAGATCGAGGTCGTCCAGATGCTCGGCGCCACGGTTGATCTGCTTGAGCAGTTCGGTGCGACCGATCACCTCGTCGAGGCTGCGATAGCCCAGGCGCGCCAGGATTTCGCGTACTTCCTCGGCGATGAAGGTCATGAGGTTGATGACCTTTTCCGGCGTGCCGGTGAACTTCTCGCGCAGCTTTTCATCCTGCACGCAGACGCCTACGGGGCAGGTGTTGCTGTGGCACTGACGCACCATGATGCAGCCCATTGCTACCAGCGACAGCGTGCCGATGCCGAACTCTTCGGCACCCAGGATCGCGGCGATGACGATGTCGCGCCCGGTCTTGAGACCGCCGTCCGTGCGCAGCTTCACCCGATGGCGCAGACCGTTCAGCGTCAGCACCTGATTGGCTTCCGACAGGCCCATTTCCCATGGTGTGCCCGCATATTTGATCGACGTCTGGGGCGATGCGCCGGTGCCGCCGACATGGCCCGCGATCAGGATGACGTCGGCATGGGCCTTCGCCACGCCCGCCGCGACCGTGCCGATGCCCGCCTGGCTGACCAGCTTCACGCAGACCCGCGCGCGCGGGTTGATCATCTTGCAGTCGTAGATGAGCTGCGCCAGGTCCTCGATCGAATAGATGTCATGATGCGGCGGCGGTGAAATCAGCATTACGCCGGGCGTCGAATGGCGCAGTCGCGCGATGAACTCGGTGACCTTGAAGCCGGGGAGCTGGCCGCCCTCACCGGGCTTCGCGCCCTGTGCGACCTTGATCTCGATTTCCTCGGCGCTGCCCAGATATTCGGCATGAACGCCAAAGCGGCCGGACGCTATCTGCTTGATCACCGAATTGGCGTTATCGCCATTTTCATAGGGCTTGAAGCGGGTCGCGTCCTCGCCGCCTTCGCCTGAAACCGCCTTCGCGCCGATGCGGTTCATTGCGATCGCCAGCGTTTCGTGCGCTTCGGGGCTGAGCGCGCCTAGCGACATGCCCGGCGTGACGAAGCGCTTGCGGATTTCGGTGGTTGCCTCGACCTCGTCGATCGGCACGGCTTCGCGGGCGAAGTTGAACTCCAGTAGATCGCGCAGATAGACCGGCGGCAGGTCGCGCACGCCGCGCGCAAATTGCAGATAGGTCGAATAGCTGTCGGTCCCGACCGCCGTCTGCAACAGGTGCATCAGCTGCGCGGAATAGGCGTGGCTCTCCCCCCCATTGCGTTGACGATAGAAGCCGCCGACCGGCAGGCGCACGACCGCGCTGTCATAGGCCGTCTCGTGCCGCAGCACGGCATTATGATGCAGCGACGCATAGCCTTCGCCCGAAATCTTCGCGGGCATGCCGGGGAACAGGTCGTTGACGAGCGCGCGGGACAGGCCCACCGCCTCGAAATTATAGCCGCCGCGATAGCTGCTGATGACGGCAATGCCCATCTTGGACATGATCTTCAGCAGGCCTTCGTTGATCGCCGTGCGGAACCGTTCGAAGCAGGTTTCCAGCGTCAGATCGCCGAACAGGCCCCGTGCATGGCGATCTGCAATGCTTGCTTCGGCAAGATAGGCGTTCACCGTGGTTGCGCCGACGCCGATCAGCACCGCGAAATAATGCGTGTCCAGCGCTTCGGCGCAACGCACGTTGATTGATGCATAGCTGCGCAAGCCCTTGCGGACGAGATGGGTGTGCACCGCCGCTGCGGCCAGAACGCCTGCGATGGCGACCTTGCCCGAATTGACATGCTCGTCGGTCAGGAAGATTTCGGTCCGCCCTTCGCGCACGGCCTGCTCCGCTTCCTCGCGAATACGGGCGATGGCGGCGCGCAGTTGTTCCTGGCCGCCTTCCGCCGAAAAAGTGCAGTCGATTTCCGCTACAGCCGGGCCGAAATGCGCCTTCAGCCTGGCCCATTCGGACGAGGTCAGGACAGGCGAATCCAACACCAGCACATGGCTGTTCTGCGCTTCCTGTTCCAATATGTTGTGCAGGTTGGAAAAGCGCGTGCGCAGGCTCATCACATGGCGTTCGCGCAGGGAATCGATCGGCGGATTGGTGACCTGGCTGAAATTCTGCCGGAAGAAATGGCTGACGGTGCGCGGCTTGTCGGAAATGACGGCCAGCGGCGTGTCGTCGCCCATGGAGCCGATGGCTTCCTTCGCATCCTCGACCATGGGGGCGAGGATCAACTCCATATCTTCCAGCGTCAGGTTGGCGGCAACCTGGCGGCGCGTCAGTTCCGCCTTGTCCCACTGCGGCAGGCCACCTTGCGCCTGCGGCAGGTGGTCCATGCGCATGAAGTCCTTGATCAGCTCAGCATAAGGGCGTTCGCCTGCGATCTGGTCCTTGATCTCCCGGTCGTCGTAGAGCACGCCCTCGGCGAGATCGACTGCGATCATCTGCCCAGGACCCATGCGTCCCTTGCGGACGATGGTGGCTTCGGGGACGACGACCATGCCGGTTTCGGAACCCACGATCAGCAGATTGTCGCCCGTCAGCGTATAGCGCAGTGGACGCAGCGCGTTGCGATCGACACCCGCCACGACCCATCGGCCATCGGTCATCGCCAACGCGGCGGGGCCGTCCCACGGTTCCATTACCGAGGCGAGATATTCATACATGTCCATGTGCGACTGCGGCGTTTCGTTTGACGCAGCCTGCCATGCTTCGGGCACCAACATCAGCTTGGCCGTGGGCGCGTCGCGGCCGGAACGGCAGATCGCTTCGAACACGGCGTCCAACGCGGCGGTGTCGGATGCGCCAGCCGGGATCACGGGCTTTATGTCTTCGGAATGGTCCCCGAAGGCCAGCGAAGCCATCTTGATCTCGTGGCTCTTCATCCAGTTCTTGTTGCCACGGATCGTGTTGATCTCACCATTATGCGCCAGCGTGCGGAAAGGCTGGGCCAGCCACCATTGCGGGAAGGTGTTGGTCGAATAGCGTTGGTGGAAGATCGCGACCCGGCTTTCGAAGCGATCGTCCTGCAGGTCGGGGTAAAATACCGACAGCGATTCCGCGAGGAACAGCCCCTTGTAGATGATCGACCGGCATGACAGGCTACAGACGTAGAAATCCTGGATTTGCGCGGCGATGACCTTCTTCTCGATCCGGCGACGGATGAGGTAAAGGTCCTTTTCAAACTCCGCCTGATCGCGTTCTTCGGGCATTGGCCCGGCGATCATGATCTGCTCGATTTCCGGTCGCGTGCGCTGCGCCTTCTCGCCGATGACCGAAACATCGACCGGCACCTGGCGCCAGCCATAGATGGTGTAGCCTGCGTCGATGATCTCGCTTTCGACGATGGTGCGGCAGGTTTCCTGCGCGCTCAAATCGGTGCGCGGCAGGAAGATCATGCCGACGGCGAGGCGATTGGGCAGCGGCTTGTGACCCGAATCGGCAATGGCATCGTCAAAGAAGCGTACGGGCAGGTCGACATGGATGCCCGCGCCGTCGCCGGTTTTGCCATCCGCATCGACTGCGCCGCGGTGCCATACGGCCTTCAGCGCGTCGATCGCCGAAGCGACGACGCGGCGGCTCGGACGGCCATCCGTCGCGGCGACAAGGCCGACGCCGCAGGCATCGCCTTCCATCTCAGGATGATACATGCCCTCGGCGGCCAGGCGCGCGCGCTCTTCGGGGCTCGCCATGAAAGGGGTCAGGTCGGTCATCATTCGGTTCCTTCGTCACTTGCGACGGGCGCGTCATGCAGAACGCTCGCCTCGACACCCAACAGCTTTGCCAATTTGCCGCGTTCCTGCCGCGACAGGTCGGCGACCTTGCGGGGCGGCGGCAGGTCTTTCGTCGCTGCCTCGGCCTTCGCAGTCATTTCAGGCATCTTCTTCATCATCTCAGGCATCAAGGCCTGCATTTCGCTCATGATCTCCGGGTCCATGAACATCATCATGGATTCGCGCGCATAGAGGTCGCCAGTGGGCGTGCCGAAAAATGTTGCCAGTTCGCCAAGCTGCTTGCCGTCGAACTTGCGTGCATAGGCGCGTGTCAGTGCGTTGCGGACCTTGGGTTCGAACCCGTCCATCATGTCGACCATCGATCCCATCATCGCATCCATGCCCAGCTTCATGCGCTGGCGGAAATGGGGATCGATGATGGCGCTGATCTGTTCCATCGAGGATTCCTCAAGCGCCGCCAGCTTCTCTTCCGGCACACCGCCAATGTGGGCGAACTGAGCGATCGGCATCTTCATCATGCCGTCCATCATGCTGTCCATCATCTTGGACATGGTGCCATCCATCATCCGGCGATAGGTGCCGACCGGGAAGATTTTGTCCACGACCGGACGCGCAGCCGCCACCCGCGCGGCGTCAGGCGCGCCCTGCGCAAGGGCGGTCGGCGCGGCCAGCAGCGCCAACCCGATCAGAGAAAGGCGGAAAGCCAGCCTCACGCCGCTTGCCTTTCTCCGGCCGCCGCCTTCGCCTTGGCACGCAGATAGCGGTGCATATGCTCGGTCACGTCGCGGCCATCGCGGATCGCCCATACGACCAGCGAAGCGCCACGCACGATGTCGCCAGCGGCGAAAACGCCATCCATGCTGGTCATCATCGTCTTGTGATCGACGCGCAGCGTGCCCCAGCGCGTGACCGACAGGTCTTCCGCGCCGAACATCTTGGGCAGTTCTTCCGGGTCATAACCCAGGGCTTTGATCACAAGGTCGGCGTCCAGCGAATATTCGGTGCCCGGATCGGCCTCAGGCGCACGGCGACCTGATGCGTCGGGCTGGCCCAGACGCATCTTCGTCACTTTGACGCCTGTCACATGTTCCGTGCCTTCAAAGGCGATCGGAGCGGACAGCCAGACAAACTCGACGCCTTCTTCCTCGGCATTCTGCACTTCGCGTTGCGATCCCGGCATATTTTCCCGGTCGCGGCGATAGAGGCACTTCACCGAAGTCGCGCCCTGACGGATGGCGGTGCGGACGCAGTCCATCGCTGTGTCGCCGCCGCCGATGACGACGACCTTCTTGCCATTGGCATGCAGCGTGCCGTCCTCATGTTCGGGCACGAGGTCGCCGAACCCGGCCTTGTTGGAGGCGGTGAGGAAGTCGAGCGCCTTGACGATGCCCGGCGCGCCGACACCCGGCGCCTTTATGTCGCGCGGCTTGTAGACGCCGGTGGCGATCAGGATGGCGTCATGGCGTTCGCGCAATTCTTCCATCGTTGCGTCGCGGCCGACCTCAAACCCTTCATGGAAGATGATGCCGCCGTCCTTCAACCGCTGGACGCGGCGCATGACGACATCCTTTTCCAGCTTGAAGCCGGGAATGCCGTAGGTCAGCAGTCCACCCGCCCGGTCGTGCCGGTCGTAAACATGCACTTCATAGCCCGCGACGCGGAGATATTCGGCGGTCGTCAGGCCCGCTGGCCCAGCGCCGATGACGCCGACCGACTGGCCTAGCGACTTGCCGGGCGCCAGCGGTTCAACCCAGCCTTCTTTCCAGGCTGTGTCGGTGATGAATTTTTCCACGCTGCCGATGGTCACCGCACCGTGGCCCGAAAATTCGATCACGCAATTGCCTTCGCACAGACGATCCTGCGGGCAGATGCGGCCGCAGATTTCCGGCATGGTGCTGGTCAAATTGCTGAGTTCATAAGCCTCTCGCAGCCGTCCTTCCGCCGTCAGGCGCAGCCAGTCGGGAATATGGTTGTGCAGCGGGCAATGGGTCGAACAATAGGGCACGCCGCATTGCGAACAGCGCGCCGCCTGTTCTTCGGCCCTTTCGAGCAGGAAGCTGCGGCTGATTTCGAGAAAATCATCGGCGCGATCATCGGCCGAACGCTTCTCGGGATAGGCTTGGCCCGTTCCCACGAATTTCAGCATCGGAGTGTCAGCCATGATGAGTCCTACGAAAATGAAGTCAGTGGCGCACATAGCAGAAAAACCCGCAGAGTCACGGGGATTCTGCAGATTAGGTCATAATCAGTGACCTAATTTTACCGCTGATCCATGATAGTGGGATAATCCGGGTCGTTATCAAGGTTGGATAAGGTCCGTTTCGGCCCTATCTCCATGTGAGCCACAACAGGGCGCAGACACCGGCAATGATTCGATACCATGCAAACGGGGCGAATCCATGTCGGGAAACCAGGCCCACAAACCAGCGGATTACCAGCAGCGCCACGATGAAGGATACTATGAAGCCCAAGGCGATGCTGCCCCAGCCGACGGTAGCAGATGTGACCTGATCGCCCTTCTTGAGGAGCTCCAGCGTACTCGCTCCCACCATCGTTGGGACCGCGAGGAAGAAGCTGAATTCAGCGGCGGTCCGCCGTTCAACGCCGAGCGCCAATGCGCCCATGATGGTGGCGCCCGACCGGCTGACCCCCGGGATCATCGATATGCACTGGATGAAGCCGATGCCGATGACCTGCACCAACGGAATGTCCGCGATGCCATGAAAGCGCTCCGTCTTGACCATCCGTTCTATCAGCAGGATGGCCACGCCCCCGACGATCAGCGCCCAGGCGACCACCATGGGCGCGCCCAAAAGCATTTCGATATAGTCATGCACTGCCAGTCCGATCACCGCCGACGGGATGAAGGCGATCAGCAGGTTGCGCACGAAGCGCCAGCTGGCTGGTTCCTTGCCCAGCAGTCCCAGTGCTACGGCCCAGAATGTGCGCCAATATAGCACGACCACTGCCAGGATCGCGCCCAACTGGATGATGATGTTGAACATCGCCCAGGTCGATGCGTCATAGCCCAGCAGCTCGCTGGCCAGAATAAGATGGCCGGTCGATGAAACCGGCAGGAATTCCGTCAGCCCTTCGACAATGCCCAGCAGGATTACCGTCAGATAATGCAGGTCCATGGGCGTGTCTGATCCTTGGTGCTGGAAAGGAGGGTTGCCCCGGAGGCGGGGTAGCTCGAATAGCTGCCCTATTGTGCAGAAGCGAAGGCCGGGCGCAATGTGGTTGCGCGCACGGTCGGTCGCGTACGCCTGTCGCCCCGCCGAAGAAAGGCGGGGCCAGGGCGGACGCCATCGCTCAGGCTTTTACGCGCCCGGCAAAACGCCCGTGACGCCGATAGCGTATCAGCCAGTTTTCGGCGACCGCCTCCATGGGCGTGGCCGCAACGCCCAGTTCGGCGAGGCCCGGCGCGCTGGTGGACATAATATTGTCCTTTTGGAGCATCGCATATTGGTCGCGGGTGATGGGCGCGCCGGGCAGAAAGCCCAGCCCGGCAATAAATGAGGCGATCGATGATGGCACCGCGATCAGTGGGCGCTGGCGTCCGATGGTCTTGGCGATCCAGCGGTTCAGTTCCATCATGCTGAGCTGCTCTGGCCCGCCCAGTTCATAGGTCTTGCGGCCATGAAGGGCGGGATTATCAATTGCCTGGATAATCGCCTGCGCGACGTCTCCGACAAAGACCGGTTGGAACTTAGTTTCAGCCCCGATCACCGGCACGACCGGAAAGCTGCTGATCAACTGGGCAAAGCGATTGAGAAACTGATCTTCGGGGCCGAACAGGATGGACGGGCGGATGATCGTCGCCTGCGGGAAAGCAGCCATGACCGCTGCTTCGCCCGCCGCCTTTGACCGGCCATAGGCCGACGGGCTTTGCGGGTCGGCTCCGATTGCGGAGACATGGACCAGCGCCCGGACGTCGGCGTCAGCCGCCGCCTTGGCGACATTGGCCGCGCCGTCATGATGCGATCCTTCGAAATCGCCGTTCAGCACGCCGACCAGGTTGATCACCATATCGCTGCCAGCAATGGCGTGCGCGACGCTCTGCGGCTTGCGGATATCGGCGGCGACGAACTGCTTCTGGCCAAGGCCGCCCAGAGGTTGCACCCGCATTGCCGACGCCAGATCGCGCTGCGCAATGCGCACGCGAGCGCCGCGCTCCATCAATGCCTGAGCGACATGCCGACCCAGGAAGCCGCCGCCGCCAAAGACTGTAACCAGACTGTCCTTCATCGCGTGTTCCATGCCTGTCCTGATTGGGGAGATGACCTTGATTTCCCCTTGCAACAGCCGCCGCCCGCTGACAACCGCTGCGACAGCGGGCGCGTTCCTTTTTTAGCCCATCCAGCCCTGAAGATCTGCGATCATCCATAGGCCCAGCCCAAGGAACAGCAGCGCCGCAGCGACCTGAAGCGCCCGCATCGGCACTTTTTTCGCTAGCGCCTCGCCAAACAGCACCGCGGGGACGTTGGCGATCATCATGCCCAATGTCGTCCCGGCTGTAACCGCGAACAGATTTTCAAACTGCGCGCCCAGCGCCACAGTGGCGATCTGGGTCTTGTCGCCCATTTCGACCAGAAAAAACGCAACCAGCGTGGTGACGAACACACCTGCCCCGCCGGGAGCCTTGAGCGGTTCATCCGCATCGAAGGTATCGGGGATCAAGGTCCAGCCCGCCATCAGGACGAAACTCGCCGCGACTGCATAGCGAAACCACTGCTGGTCCAGCACATCCGCGACGGAGTGGCCGACGAGGGCGGCGAGGAAATGATTGGCAAGCGTCGCCACCAATATGCCCAGGATGATCGGGAGCGGACGACGAAAGCGGGTGGCGAGCAGCATCGCCAGCAACTGCGTCTTGTCGCCCATTTCAGCGAGCGCGACGAGGGCCGTGGAGGTAGTCAGGGCTTCCATGAGCGAATATCCGGGCCGGGCGATCAGTGAATGACGCAATGCCACCGCCTCTTCCCGCCCGGCCGGACAAGGAAAAGTCGATACCATTGGTCTCGCCCGATGCGGACGCCGGACGATTGCCCGGTGTTTTCCACATCCCGCATGCCACGACCTCTCGGCCGAATATGTTGACATACGGCCCGCCCAATCGGACGGCTGGCTACTCCCCAGATGACGGTTGGCGTCCTATAGACGATTTCGTGCGGGCGCAAGTTGGGTCGGCTTCGTCACGCCTCAAGGCTCGCCATTCGACTCCTGCATCCGTCGTTCGGCGAACCATTGCTCCAGCATTTTGGCGGTGCAGCCGGAAAAGCCGTTGCTGCCGATTGCAGAACAGCTGCCCGGCAAAGTCTGCCGCTGGGCCTGCTCCATCGTCGCCACCTGGCTTCCCCAGCCGGGACCGCCGGAAGGTGCAGGCTTTTCTCTCAATTTCTTTGGAATGCGGTAGCGCTCGGACTCCGGCTTGCGGGCGCAGACGATGATCTCGTCCCCTTCGCCCTGAGGGCAGGGGTCGTCGCCATAGACTATGAGGTTGAAAACCTTGTTGGGCGGCTCCGCATGGGTCGGCGCGGCCAGAGGCAGCAGGAGCGCAGTCAACGCGGGGTAAGCGAGGAAACGCATTGGCAAAAATCCTTCAAATCCCCTGTCGCGCCGAAATGCCCCCTGCCGATCCCCGTGCTTGAAGCGACCCGCCCCTCTGGAAGAGGTCAGGGCGCCGTCGTTTGCGGCGTGGGCTGTTGGCTTGCTGCGGATGCCTTCGCCTTTTCCTCGGCGATGGCGCGTGCCTCAATCTCACGGCTGTCAGCGTCGATGGTGGACAGTCGCCGTCCTCGTTCGGCTTCGACCAAATCCTTCCAGCTCGCATTGTCGGCCTGCTGCCGTTCCGCCTTGGCAAGGCGCGCCAACTGCGAAAAACATCCGGTGAAACCGCCTGGTCCGGTTGCCGAACAGCTTTCCGTGCCGGTCCGCCCGACATATTCCATTGACCTGACCCGTTCGCCCCATGCCTGGTTTGCGGGTGCATTGGGGTCACCGCGCAGCGGTTCGGGGATACGATAGCGTTCTTCCTCTCCCTTGCGTGCGCACACGACAATGTCGCTGCCTGCGCTTTGCGGACAGGCGTCATCACCATAGACGATCACCAGATTGACCCGTTCCGATCCAGTGTTCCCAGCGGGGACGGCGCGCGCGGGTTCCTGCGATGGGCCCGCTTGCTGGGCGGATGCGGGGAGGGCGGCTGTCGCCATCAGCATCGCAGCGAAGATCCGTGTCATGTTCATATCTTATGTCTCCTCAGATCCGCTTCGACAGCGCGATGGCGGCGCGGCAACCCAGCCGAATGGCGCCCGACAACAGGGGGTAAGCAATCGCCTGTTCCGCGCCATGGGCGATGGCGATGTCGCGATGCTCAAGCTCCTCGGCCTGAAAATCCGCGATGGTGGCGGTAAGTTCCGGGTCGTCGGCGCCCAAACTCTCCAGCTGTTCGCCATAATGGCGGTCGATTTCCGTCTCGATGGCCGCAGTGCAGGCCATGGCCGCGCGCGGACCGATCGCGGCGGTCACCGCGCCCAGCGCAAAACCGGCGACGTTCCAGATCGGCCGCAACGCCGTCGGTCGCACGCCCCGATCCACGATCATCGCGTCAAAGATGCGGCGGTGACGTTCCTCCTGGGCCTGCATCCCCGCGATCACGCGGGAGTCGGGATGACGGTCGCCCATCACCGCGAGTTGCCCGGCATAGATGCGCGCCGCGCCGAACTCACCCGCCTGATCCACGCGCAGCATGGAACTGCGCTGCTGCGCGGTGGCCTTGCGGCCGGGGCGTGGGAAATCGCGGGGAGCGCTCATGCCTGTTTCCTTCCCTTGATCAGCAGGATCAAGATGGCGAGCGCCGCCGCCCCGGACAAGAGGCCGTTATAGCCCGCCAGCGATATGCCCAGCAGGGTCCACGGCGCGACGTCGCACCGGGTGATCGGTGCCGCCATGATCTGGCTCAATATGTCGGCAGACCCGCCGCTGGCGGGTGTTGTCGAACAGGCGGTGAGTCCTTCCCACCAGCCATATTCGACGCCCGCATGAAACAGGCCTATGCCGCCGCTGACGCCGATGGCCAGTCCCGCAAGCCCTGCGAACAGGGCGCTGAGGCACGGTCGCCGCTTCAATGCATAGGCGATCAGCGCCAGGGGCACTGCGGCCATATGTGGATAGCGCTGCCACCAGCACATTTCGCATGGATGCAGCCCGCCCAGATATTGGGAAGCGTAAGCGCCCCCCAGCAGCAGCAGGGGAACGACCAGGGCAAGGGCGCGGGCGAGGGGCAGCGTCTTCATACCGCTCGCTTAAACGCCCGCGCGCCTTTCGTCATGCTGAACTTGCCGTCATCCAGAACTGCGCTGCGCTGGATCAGGCTGTCCCGTCTCAAGCGTTCAGCGGGCAGGCTTGCGAACAGGCGCCGCCTGCGCCATCGGGGTGGCCGACCTCGCATCAAGGCGGCCAATAGTCTTGAGCGCATAGTCCAGCTGGAAGTCCTCGATCCCCTTCTTCTTCAGCTCCTCCGCCGTGGCGGTGAAGCGTGGATCGGCCTTCACATCCTCCTCCAGCGCGGAATTGTCGCTCTTGATCTCATTGATCAAATGACGACGCAGGTCGCTTTCGCGGAATTTGGGGCGGTTCTTGTAATCAGGGTCGGACAGTTGCGGCACGCGGACGTCGGGCTCGATCCCGCCTTCCTGAACTGACCGGCCTGCAGGCGTATAATAGCGCGCCGTTGTCAGCTTCAGCGCCGTGGTGTTGGTCAGCGGCAGCATGGTCTGCACGCTGCCCTTGCCAAAGCTGCGTTCGCCCATGACCAGCGCGCGGTGCTGGTCCTGAAGCGCGCCTGCCACGATTTCGGAGGCGGATGCCGACCCCGCATCGACCAGAACGATCACGGGCAGGCCCTTGGCGTCGTCACCGGGCTTTGCATAATAGCGCTCAACATCACCCTTGTTGCGTCCGCGTTGCGACACGATTTCGCCGCGCTCCAGGAAGCTGTCGCTGACCGCTACCGCTTCGTCCAGCAAGCCGCCGGGATTGGATCGCAGATCAAGGATGTAGCCCGTCGGCTTGCCGCCCGCCGCCTTGTCGATGCTGCGGATTGCCTGGCGCAGGTCCGCTCCGGTGTTGGCGGAGAAGCTGACGATCGTTATCACGCCGACATTGTTCTTCACTTCCCACTTCACGGGCTTCAGCTCGATGATCTCACGCGTCAGGGTAAGTTCGATAGGCTTGTCGCGGCCCGGTCGCACGATCGTCAGCTTGATCGATGTACCCGGTGCGCCGCGCATCTTGTCGACGGCCTCGTCCAGAGTGCCGCCATAGATAAGCTGCCCGTCCAGATGCGTGATATAATCGCCCGCCTTGATCCCCGCGCGCCAGGCCGGTGTATCCTGCGTCGGTGCGATCACCTTGACCGCGCCATCCTCCTGCGTGACCGACAGGCCCAGGCCACCATAGCTGCCCTCTGTCTGGGTGCGCAGATTCTGGAAATCGCGCGCGTCAAGGAAGCTGGAATGGGGATCCAGACTGGCCAGCATGCCGTCGATGGCGCCCTTTATCAGCTTTTGGTCGTCCACCTTTTCCACATAGTCGCTGCGGACTTTCTGGAACACATCCATGAACTCGTCGAGCGCCTTATAGCTGCTCGCTTCCCCGTCGGCGAGCGCGGCGGTCGTGGCGGGAATGAGCGCGAGCGCGCCGAGGGCGAGCGCGCCCCGGAAGAAATTGGAAGTCATTGCTGTCCTGAGTCCTGGCATCTGGCGGTCAATATAGGCGCGTTTACGAACGGACGCAAAAAGGCATGGTCGCATTTTTTCTCAGACGCCGTTGCAGCGGTCCATTGGCGGTCGACGCCCTGCCACGGGGAGGGAATGAAGCCATTAGATCGCGCTGCGTTTAGTCGGACGCAGGTCGCGCGCTCTAGTTTTTTGTTATCGCATCCTTTTAAGCGCAAAACCGGTTCCCACTTTTGCGCAGGATGCTCTAGCCGCTCACCAGCGGCACGATATCCACGGGACGGCCATTGCGGCGCAATTCCACCGTGATGCTGGGCCGCCCCGGTCCAGCATTGCCGATAGGGTCGCCCTGCCGCAAGGTGTCGCCGACCGTGACGTTCATCCGCAACAGGCCTGTGATCAGGCTTGTCCATCCATTGCCATGGTCAATGATCGCAATCTGCCCATAGCCGCGATAAGGCCCGGCGAAGGCGACCCGCCCGGCTGTCGGCGCAACAGCCAGCGCGCCTGCCTGGGTGACAATGGTGAGGCCGCGAGAACGCACCCCGCTTTCCGACATTTCCCCCATGCCGGTGACCAGCTGCCCCATGACCGGCATGCGATAGGCTGGCGGGCCGCCTGTGATCCTTTCCCGCGACGGAGCGGTGGCGGGAGCCAGATGGGGCTGGGCGGGTCGCAACGTCGGTCCTGGCAGCTGCGCCAGTTCCTCCCGCAAATCTCCCGCCGCCTCGATCCTGTCCATCAGGTCGACAATGTCGCGCGCACGTTCGCCCAGCGCCAGGGCGCGGTCGCTTTCAAGCCCGGCGCTCGATTGATAGTCCTTCTCAGCCAACCGCTTGCGTGTTTCCAGCGCCCGCAGCGCGGTTTGCCGGTCGCGCAGGTCGGCGCGACTTTGCGCCAGCGCTCCTGCTGCCTGCTCCGCCGTATTGCGCAGGGCGCGACTGCGCTCCAGTTCGGCGCGCAAGCCTGCTGTCCGCGTCTGGATCACTGGCAGGACCTGGCTCAGGACCGCGCGCATATGTACCGCGTCGCTGATCGTTCCAGGCTGCACCAGCGCCAGCGCGAGCGGACGGCGTGCGATCATCTGCAGCGCGGCGGTCAGGCGTATGACGGGTTCTTGCTTGGCCGCCAGCCGCTCCGCCTGGGCGCGTTGCAGCCTGGAGATGATGGCGATGCGCGCCTGCGCCGCCTGGATGTCTGCTTCGGCCTGCTGGATGCGGGCAGCCATCGCGGCGGCGCTGCGACGGGCCTGTTCGGCTTCGTCCCTGGCGGCGCGCGCCTGCTGTTCCAGCCGTTCGGACCGGTCGCGCGCCTGTTCGGATTGCAGGCGCGCCGCCCTCAGCGCGCCTTGCTCCTGTTGCAGGCTGGTCCGCCCGGTGCCCTGAAGGATGATCCCCGGCTTCTGTGCCGCGATCAGGCCTGTCGTGCCCGCGATGCCCGCTGTTGCGGTCATTAACGCCGCGATGATCGCCGACCGTCTCAATCTGTCCCCCGGATGCCGCCCCTGTGCGGAGTGGGGAAGATGTCTAGGCGCAAACCCACCCGCATGTCGAGCGGGGGCGGGGCGCTACAACTCCGGCTCGCTTCATCCTTCCCGGTGATAGGGGTGTCCCGCAAGGATCGAGCAGGCACGCCACAGCTGTTCGGCCAGCATCGCTCGCGCCATCATGTGGGGCCATGTCATTGCGCCGAACGCGATCAGCAGGTCGGCGTTAGCACGTTCAACGTCGCCAAAGCCGTCCGCCGCGCCGATCAGAAACCGGCATTCGCGCGTGCCTGCGTCGCGCCATCCTTCGATCCGGCGGGCGAAATCCAAAGAGCCGAGCTGCCGACCCTTTTCATCGAGCATAATGGTGACCGTGCCAGCGGGTGCGGGCGGCAGCTTTCCGCCGCGGTCGGGCAGTTCGGTGATCTTGTGCGGCATGGTCAGTCGCTTCATATAGCGGTCGACCAATTCTGTTTCGGCTGAACGCCCAATCTTTCCGCGCGCGATAATGTGGAGCAGCATGTCCTGCTCCCTAGGTCCTCACGCGGCGATTGTCGAACCTGGGTTCAGGCGGTGCCTGCCACCGGCGCATCGACAAAGCCCCACATCCGTTCCAGATTGTAGAAGCTGCGCACTTCGGGCCTAAACAGGTGCACGATGACGTCTCCGGCGTCGATCAGCACCCAGTCGGCGACCGGCAACCCTTCCACCCGTGCGGAACGGCCCGTGGACTGCTTGATCCGTTCGGCAAGCTTTTGCGCCATGGAGGCGACCTGTCGCGACGAACGACCGCTAGCGATCACCATGTGATCGGCGATGCTGCTTTTGCCTTCCAAGGGGATAGAGATGGTTTCCTGCGCCTGGTCGTCGTCAAGCGACTGAAGGACTAGGGCGTGCAGGGCGGCAACGCTGTCGGCGTCATGCGCCGTGTCGTTGGCGGGCTGGGTTCTGGTCAAAGAGGCTCCATTCTAGACAATCAGCCGACGCGTGAGCGGGTCGCGCACACGTGCATGTTCATACTCGCGATGCCAGAGAGGGTCGGCCTGCCGTAACAGGGTCGCCGATCTTGGATCAGGGCGAAAGCGCAAAAGCACAAGTGCCGGCGGTCTCCACTCCGTCCAGTCTGCACTCTGGCGCGCGGGCCGGACGAAACGCCGCAGCCAGGCCATGGCCACAGAGCCATGGGCTGCACTATCATAGGATGGACGGGCGATCACCGCAATGGGCATTCGTCGCGCGATACCGCGCCAAGCCTTCCACTGGCCGAATTGTGCTAGATTATCCGCCCCCATCAGCCAGATGAATCGATCACGCGGATAGCGGGCGGACAAGCGGCGCAGCGAATCGACAGTATAACGCGTGCCCAGCGTGCGCTCGACTGCCGTCGGTCGGATGGGGGCCCGACGCGCGATTTTCCTGGCGTGCTGCAATCTCGCGGTCAGCGGCGCCATCCCGGTCGAGCGTTTCAGCGGGTTGCCGGGAGAAACGAGCCACCATATTTCATCAAGACTGAGCGCCTGGGCGGCAAACAGCGAAATTGCCCGATGGCCACCATGCGCTGGATTGAAGGAGCCGCCCAATAGGCCAATGCGTGCCATCCCCAGCCCATGCCACCGTGAGGCTTTTCACGCAATCCGAAGCTTCGTTCCGACTTTAATAGCTGGCTAACTATCAATGTGAACCCAGCTGAAATCTCGCGGATCGCCTATTCCGCGATGCTGGGCAGCGCGTCTAACGGTCGCAGGGCTTCAGGAGAGGCGGGTTCACGCACTAGCGCTTCGACCGGCTCCAACTGTTCCAGTTCCTTGCCACCCGTTTCGATGTTGAGGTCGCGCAACTTGCGCCCGGTGACCAGCACTCGACCTTCGAAACTACCGACAAACGCGTTATAATCACCCACGGCCCCCGTCAGCCGGTTGCCCAGTTTCCGAAGCGAAGTCGCCGCGCCCGCCAGCCTTTCATAAAGCTCCTTGCCCAGTGCGCCGATGCGCTTGGCCTCGTCAGCCATTTTTTCCTGCCGCCATACCGCCGCGACTGTCCGGGCGATTGCGATCAGATTAGTCGGGGTCGCGAGCAATACCCGTTTGGCAAAGGCGTGATCCCATAGTCGAGGATCATGTTCCAGCGCGGCGGACAAGAAATGCTCGCCCGGCACGAACATGATCACATAGTCGGGCGCTTCATCAAACTGGTCAGCATAGCTTTTTCGCCCCAGCGTATCGACATGGGCGCGCATTGCGTTGGCATGGGCCGTCAGCAGCCGGTTACGTTCATCCTCACCTTCGGCTCCATAAGCATCCTGATAGGCGTTGAGTGATACCTTGGCGTCAATGACCAGCGATCGCCCTCCCGGCACGCGGAGGATGGCGTCTGGCCGCAGCCGTCCATCCTCGCCCTCAACGCTCACTTCCGTGTGGAAATCGACATGTTCCGATAGGCCGCAGGTTTCCAGCACGTTGCGTAACTGCTGCTCGCCCCAGCGGCCGCGTGCCTTGGGAGCATGCCGCAGCGAATCGACTAGCCGCTGCGCCTCGGCGCGCACCGCTTCCTGACCGGTGCGCATGGATTCGATCTCGCCGCGCAGGATGCCATAGGCTTCGGTCCGCTGCTGTTCGATCTGCGTGATTTTCAGGTCGTAGCGCTGAATTGTCTCATTGACCGGATGGAGCAGTTGCTTGAGTTGCGCTTCGCTTTTCTCATGCGCCTGCGTCATCCGCTGGTCCGCACGCTCCAGAAAATGGGTCTGCGCCTGTTGCAGCAGCTTGCCGCCAATCTCGCTGAACTGCGCGGAAAGCTGTTCCTTGGCATCCTTCAATGCGACAATCTGCGCCTCGAACGCTTCGGCTCGCGCCTGCGTATCGGACCGTAGGGCAGCCAAGTCGCGGCCCGCCGCCTCGCGCGCCGTCCGTTCCTCTTCCAATCGTCCCGCAAGCTCAGCCGCCTGCGCCGCGCGATCCTGCGCTACCACCAGTTCCTGCAAAGCCGCATTGCGCTGTGCCGTGATACTGTCCAGCTTCGCGGTAAGCTCCGTCTTTTCAGCGCTGGCAGTGGCAAGGGCCTTCCCCCGCAGCAGCCACCCGACCCCAATCCCAGCGAGCGAGGCTGCAATAATCAGCAGGGCGATCAGGCTGTCCATAATGTCACCTTCTTAGAACGAAAGGTGAACCTAGCGGTCAGCCTTGGTCGCTGCAAGGCTTCTGCATTAGTCAGCCCAGAAACATAGGGCCGAGACCGCCAGATGAGCGTCACGATGGACGCTGTCGATATGCATCCACGGCAAATCAGCGTGAGATCACTCCCACTCGATCGTGCCGGGTGGTTTGGACGTATAGTCGTAGACCACGCGATTGATGCCCTTGACCTCGTTTATGATGCGGGTCGCAACGCGGCTCAGGAAGGCGGCGTCGAAGGGATAGATGTCCGCGGTCATGCCGTCGGTAGAGGTGACCGCTCGCAGCGCGCAAACGCAGTCATAGGTGCGATGGTCGCCCATCACCCCGACCGTACGCACCGGCAGCAGCACCGCGAATGCTTGCCAGATTGCGTCGTACAGCCCGGCGTTGCGGATTTCCTCCAGATAGACGGCATCGGCCTTGCGCAGAATGTCGCAACGTTCCTTGTTGACCTCGCCAGGGATGCGAATGGCGAGGCCCGGTCCGGGGAAGGGATGGCGGCCGACGAAGACGTCCGGCAGCCCCAATTCCCGGCCCAGTTCGCGCACTTCATCCTTGAACAGCTCGCGCAACGGCTCGACCAGCTTCATGTTCATCCGTTCGGGCAGGCCCCCGACATTGTGATGGCTCTTGATCGTCACTGACGGCCCGCCCGTGAAGCTGACGCTCTCGATGACGTCGGGATAGAGGGTGCCCTGCGCCAGGAAGGCTGCGCCGCCGATCTTCCTGGCCTCATCCTCGAACACGTCGATGAAGGTTTTGCCGATGAACTTGCGCTTGGCTTCGGGGTCGGTGACGCCCTCCAGCCCCTTCATGAACAGCGTTTCCGCGTTCACATGGACCAGCGGGATATTGTAGCTGCCCCGGAACAGCGATACGACCTGTTCGGCCTCTCCGCTGCGCATCAGGCCGTGATCCACGAAGACGCAGGTCAGTTGGTCGCCGATTGCCTCATGGATCAACACGGCGGCAACCGCGCTGTCGACGCCGCCCGACAGGCCGCAGATCACCTTGCCGTCGCCCACCTGCGCGCGAATTTCCGCAATTTTGGTGGCGCGGAACTCGGCCATGGTCCAGTCGCCTTTCAGGCCACAGACATGGCGAGCGAAATTGGCGATCAGTTTTGCGCCGTCGGGCGTGTGCACGACTTCGGGGTGGAACTGCGTTGCGTAAAAGCGCTTTTCCTCGTTCGCGGTCATGGCGAAGGGCGCGCCCTCACTCACCGCCACTGCTTCAAAGCCGGGGGCGAGGTGGGTCACCTTGTCCCCATGGCTCATCCACACCTGATGCCGGTCACCTACGGCCCACAGACCGTCAAACAGGGCGCAACGCTTCTTCACTTCGATGAAGGCGCGGCCGAACTCCCCGCTTTCGCCGCCTTCGACCTGACCGCCCAGCTGCTGCATCATCGTCTGCTGGCCATAGCAGATGCCCAGGATCGGAACGCCTGCGTCGAAGAAATGGTGCGGCGCGCGCGGGCTGTCGTCCCACATCACTGATGAAGGGCCGCCCGACAGGATGATGCCTTTAGGCTTCATGCGGTCAAAGGCTTCGGCGGCGCTGTTGAAAGGGGCAATTTCGGAATAGACGCCTGCTTCACGCACGCGCCGGGCGATCAGCTGCGTCACCTGGCTGCCGAAATCCACGATGAGGATGGAATCCTGAAGGGGCAGCGTCATCGAATCGCCTTTATGAACCGGAGAGAATGGAATGTGGCGCGGTTAGTGCGTGGCGTCGCCCTTGTCCAGCAAAGGCGCATCCCGACGCCGCCCGGTTGCCCACCCCAGCACCGCCCCGGCAGCCAGCACAGCCGCCGCCATCAGGAAGGCGCTGCCGATGAAAGGCAGCGCCGGATCCTCCCCTACCGATGCCGAATAGACCGCGCCGAAAAACAGCGGCGACATGATGCCTGCGACTGATCCGACGCTATTATTCGCACCCTGCAACTGGCCCTGTTCGGATTCCGACACGCGCCTTGTCATCAAGGACTGGATGGTCGGCATGGCAAGACCCCATAGCGCGCTGGGGAACATGGCGACGACGAACAGCCAGCCCGTAGGCGCAAGCCCCATCGCGGCCAGCCCGATGGCGCCAAAGGTCAGGCCGATGACCATGGTCTGACGGTCGCCCAGCCGCTTCACCACCGGACCCACCAGCAGGCCCTGCACGCACATGTCGATCGCGCCGACCAGTGCCAGCACGGCGCCCACCTGCCACGGTCCCCATCCATAGCGTTCCCCGGCATAGAGTACGAACACGGCGGAAAACAGGTGGTGGCCGAAATGCAGCAGGAAGTTGACGCCTGCCAGACCCGACAAATCGGGGTGGGAGCGTAGCAGCCTGAGCGCGCCGAACGGATTGGCCCGCCGCCAGGAAAACGCCATGCGCTTGGCCGGGTCCAGCGATTCCGGCAATACGAATAGGCCGTAGAGAAATGCCATGCCGGACAGTGCCGCCGCGACCCAGAAGGGCGCGCGCAAAGAGATTTCGCCCAGAACGCCGCCTAGCAGCGGTCCAGCGACGAAGCCGCCGCTGAACGCCGCCCCGATCAACCCATAGCCGCGTGCGCGCTTTTCGGGCGGAGTGACGTCGGCCATATAGGCAAAGGTCGATGTGAAGCTGGATGATGTGATCCCGCCCAGTATGCGCCCGATGGCCAGCCACCAGAGACTGGGAGCGAGCGCCATCAGCAGAAAGTCGAGCGCAAGGCCCGCGACTGAAATCAGGATCACCGGTCGTCGCCCGAAACGGTCGGACAGGGATCCGATTACGGGCGAACACAGAAATTGCATTGACGCCCACATCGCTACGAACAGCCCGTTCCACAAACCGATCGCGCTGGTCGATCCGGCCAGTTCTTCAATCAGTTGGGGCAGGACCGGGATGATGATGCCCATCGACATGACGTCGAGCAGGGCGGTCACCAGGATGAAGACCATCGCGGCTGAACGGTGGGGGGATGACGAAGGGGGCATGCAGCGGAAACTCCTGATCGTTTCGCCGCCTAGAACATTTTAACTGTCGGGGGAAACCGTGGATTGAACCGGCGAGGAGGGAGCCAGCCGATTTTCGTGGCGGTTTCGATTTTTTCGGCGGGAACAGGCGGAGCTTGAAGTGTCAGGCAGGCCAGCCGCCAAAAAAGAAGGGCTGCCGTTCCATAGAACCGCAGCCCGTTCCTGTAGTGTTTCGCCCTTGAGAGAGCGGGCTAGCCGATCAAGCGGCTTCCAACTCGTCCGCTTCGGCGTTCTGGATCGGGCCGGAATCCTTGCCCTTGGCTTCCATGTCGCGGTCGACCAGTTCGATGATCGCGATCGGGGCGGCGTCAGATGCGCGGAAGCCTGCCTTGATCACGCGGGTGTAACCGCCGTTGCGGCCAGCATAGCGTTCGGCCAGCACTTCGAACAGCTTCACCAGCTGGGTATCGTCCTGGAGGCGGGCGTGGGCCAGACGGCGGTTCGACAGGCCACCCTTCTTGGCAAGGGTGATCAGCTTTTCGACGTAGGGACGCAGTTCCTTCGCCTTGGGCGTGGTGGTCAGGATCTGCTCATGCTTGATGAGCGAGGCAGCGAGGTTGCGGAGCAGCGAGTTACGATGCCCGGCGCTGCGCTGCAGCTTACGATGACCAACTTTATGACGCATGTCTTGTTCCTTCGTTCGTTAAGGACCCGTGTGAGGTAGCCCAGACCAGGCGGCAATCCGGGGCGCCGCCATTCCCCTGCCTAAAAAACAGGCAAAGTTCACACCGTTCCTGGAGTGAAATTCCAGAGATCCGGCCCCCCTCTCTCCAGCTTGGCCGGGGAGAGGGGGCGGGGATCAGCCCAGCAGCTCCTGTTCGAGCTTCTTGGCCATTTCCTCGATATTTTCCGGCGGCCAGCCGGGGATGTCCATGCCCAGGCGCAGGCCCATGGACGACAGCACTTCCTTGATTTCGTTCAGCGACTTGCGGCCGAAATTGGGGGTGCGCAGCATCTCGGCTTCGGTCTTCTGGACCAGATCGCCGATATAGATGATGTTGTCGTTCTTGAGGCAGTTCGCCGAACGGACAGACAGTTCCAGCTCGTCCACCTTCTTGAGCAGATAGCGGTTGATCTGGTTGGTGTCGCTTTCGCCCTCGGCAGCGGCCGAAGCAGCGGCGCCAGCAGCCGGAGCGGCGACGGGCAGCGCGTCTTCGAAGTGGACGAACAGCTGGAGCTGGTCCTGCAGGATGCGGGCGGCATAAGCGACCGCGTCTTCCGGCGTGACGGTGCCATCGGTTTCGATGGTCAGCGACAGCTTGTCATAGTCCAATTCCTGGCCGACGCGGGTGTTGTCGACCTTGTAGGCAACCTGGCGGACCGGCGAATAGAGCGCGTCGATCGGGATGAGGCCGATTGGCGCGTCAGCCGGACGGTTGGCAACGGCGGGGACATAGCCCTTGCCGATGTCGGCGGTCAGTTCCATGTTCAGGGTCGCGCCCTGATCAAGGTGGCAGATCACCAGGTCCGGGTTCATCACTTCGATGTCGCCCACGGTGGTGATGTCGCCAGCCTTCACTTCGCCGGGACCGGTAGCGCTCAGCTGCAGCCGCTTGGGACCATCGCCTTCCATCTTCAGCGCGACCTGCTTGATGTTGAGGACGATGTCCGTCACATCTTCACGCACGCCGGCGAGGGATGAGAATTCATGCAGTACGTTCTCGATCTTGATCGAGGTGACCGCCGCGCCCTGGAGCGAGGATAGAAGAACACGGCGCAGCGCGTTGCCGAGCGTCAGGCCAAAGCCGCGCTCCAAAGGTTCGGCGATAAAAGTCGCCTTCCGCCTGCCGTCGCCCGAAACCTTGATCTCAAGGCTGTTGGGCTTCTTCAATTCCTGCCAGTTCTTCATGTTGACAGTCATGTATTTCCCCTGGGGATGAGGCCGAAACGTTTAAATCCTGGACCCAGACAGGACGTTCGGCCGATGCAAATGGGTGAACGGGCGGCGCGTCCGCCGCCCGCCAACAAGCCTCGCGTCGAATTAGACGCGGCGGCGCTTTGAAGGACGGACGCCATTGTGTGGAATGGGCGTCACGTCGCGGATCGAGGTGATGTGGAAACCGACAGCCTGCAACGCGCGAAGAGCCGATTCACGGCCCGAACCGGGGCCCTTCACTTCGACTTCCAGGGTGCGCACGCCATGATCGGCGGCTTTGCGGCCCGCGTCTTCGGCGCAGACCTGCGCGGCATACGGGGTCGACTTGCGGCTGCCCTTGAAGCCCATCATGCCGGCCGAGGACCACGAAATCGCGTTGCCCTGGGCGTCGGTGATGGTCACCATGGTGTTGTTGAAGCTGGCATTGACGTGCGCGACGCCGGCCGAGATGTTCTTGCGTTCGCGGCGCTTAATGCGCTGGGGTTCGCGTGCCATTTTTGCTCTATCCTACTGAAATCGTTGAAAGCAGAAGTCGCCGGAGGGTCAGGCCGAAAGGCGCAACCCTCAACGATTACTTCTTCTTGCCGGCGATCGGCTTCGCCTTGCCCTTGCGGGTGCGCGCATTGGTATGCGTGCGCTGACCGCGAACCGGCAGGCCCTTACGATGACGCAGGCCGCGATAGCAGGCCAGGTCCATAAGGCGCTTGATGTTCATCGCGGTTTCGCGGCGCAGATCGCCTTCAACCGTCAGGTCGGCGTCGATGGCTTCGCGAATCTGCAGGACTTCGGCGTCCGACAGGTCCTGAACGCGACGGCTCTGGTCGATGCCCAGCTTGGTGGCGATATCGACGGCGGTCTTGCGGCCGATGCCGTGAATGTAGGTGAGCGCGATGATCACGCGCTTGTTGGTCGGGATGTTAACACCCGCAATACGTGCCATGGTAATCTGTTCTCCTGCTCCACGGGGCGGTTGGCGCCACCCCATCTCAAAGCGTCCGGGCAGAGACCCCTATAGGGACATCGGCCGATTCGATAGACCCCGTGACGCAAAAAAGACGGCCAGTGCCATGCACTGCCGCTCACCAGCGTGTCCGGGATGGTCGAGGCCCTAGCGATTGGACCCGATGCTGTCAACTTTGCGACTGTGGGTTGAGGCCCGGGATCAACCGATACCATGGGCAGATATACGGCATCCGCGCGAGATTCCTGGTCTAAGATATGGTTCGCCCCTTTTCGGGTTGAAGGTCGGGGGCAGGGTCGGGCATGAAAGGGGCATGCGCTCTTATATGACCACCGCCACCCTTGCGTCGCTGACGCTGTTGCTTGCCGCATGTGTGGGGGCGCCCGATCGGCCACCGTCCCCAGCGCAGCCCCAGCGCCCCACGCCCACGCCCGCACCGCCGCCTGCCGCTGCCCCGGTCGAGTGGCAATATCGCGCGACCACGCCCGGCAACTGGACCTATCGTGCCGAAAGCGCCGGATCGACCGCAACATTTGCCGGGCCAGGTGCTGCTGTGCCAAGTGCCGCTGTGTTGGTGACGATGCGCTGCGATATTGCGGCGCGCCAGATCAGTGTTGCCCGCGCCGGGGGCGGTAAGCCGGTCATGACAGTGCGGACCAGCTATGGCGCGACCAACTGGCCAGCTGCCGCCACCGCAACTGCTGTCGTCGCGACCCGAACTGCGACTGACGCGACCTTGGATCAGATCGCCTATAGCCGCGGTCGTTTCGCGATAGAGGTTCAAGGCGGCGACATGCTGATCCTGCCCGCATGGGCGGAAGTTAGCCGTGTGATCGAGGATTGTCGGCGCTAACGGGGATATCAGACCCTGATGTGGCACATCTTGTGCCTGACAAGTGGTCCCTGCACCAAATCGGCTTGTCCAGCGGACGCGCAAGTATGATTCGAAAAAAGAATATTACAAGTCTTGTTTGTGCGCCCCATCTGATTCACAGTCCAGTTCGTGGCCAGGTCCAAGGTCGAGTGAAAGCCGGGTCGCGCGGGCTTTAACAAGCGAAAGGAGGTGATCCGATGTCTCATGGTTCAGCAGTGAGGTCGGTCAAGTCCCTTCGGGAAACGCGCCGCTGAGCGACGCCAACTGCGTCGATTTTCGATAAGCATGATTTGGGTCGCCCCGCGATGTCCATTAGGATGTCGCCCGCTTGTCGGAAATAGCGCGAACACCGTTTCCCTGGGTGGCGCTTCTGGCCGCTGACCATGTCAATGATGGGCCGTCGGGACTATCTGCCCCGACGGCCCCTCTCATGTCAGGGTTGGTTGGTGCCGCGTAGCCCTGCGCATGTCCTTGCGATATCCTACCGCTCGGCTCCCTTCGCCTTTCCCCATGCGCGGGCCGCGGTATAGCCCAGATAGCCTGTGCCGAACAAAGCGTAGAGTGGTTCGGGCAGTGCGTTGAAATAGGCCTGCATCGCTTCGGTGATTGCCTGCGCCACATCGGGACGCGCGCCGCCGATCAGGCCCAGTGGCACCGACCATAATAGCAGCCCGTACATGACGTAAAGGAAAGCGGGGCGGGCGCGTGCGGTCCATCGGTCGGGCTGCGCGATCCGTCGTTTCGGATTGGTCATCAGTGTGAAATTCCTAACCGATACGGTTTGCAAGCCATCCGTAGAGAAAAGCCTCGTTCGCCGGTCGGCTTTCCGCCAGCGCCAGATATCGTTCGCCTTGCAGTGCCTCCAGGGCTTTTAGCAGCACCACTTCGCCCGGCTTCCCACGAAGCGCCAGGAACGACCTTAATGCTGCGAGTGTTTTGGCGCCTACCACCCGGTCGGCTTTCAGATCGGGATAATCCTTCTGGTTCCGGTTAAGGGCGTTCAATGCGCGTTGAAGAAAGCCCGTCGCAGTAGGAGTGCCCATGTTCACGCCGGTGTCGAACATCTCGGCGGCGACGCTGGGAGCGATCTGGGCGATCATGTCATAGCCTGGCGATTCCCAATATAGCTGCCGATAAATTGTCTCCGCGGCGGCCCGGGGCAGGGCCTTCATATGACCGGCATAGCCATTGGCACGCGCCACCGCCTGGGTAATCCCGAAATGCGTAGCTCCGCCGCGATCCGCCGGGTGGTCACTATAACCACCTTCGCGCGCAATCACCTCGTCGATCAATGTCGAAATGTCCATCGGTCCGCCTCCCAGTCACTGAAGGCGAATCAGTTATCCCATTTGGTTCGTTGTAGGACAGCAAAATCTTCGCGCGCCGCAAATGGCCCTGAAAGATATGAGATATTGGGAAGGGCGGAGCTGCGATCGGCTTTCGCTCGCGGCTTCTGTTTTCCTTGGTCGGGACGAGAGGATTCGAACCTCCGACCCCCACACCCCCAGTGTGATGCGCTACCAGGCTGCGCTACGTCCCGACCGGAGGGGCGGCACATAGAAGCATGTCGAACAACATGCAATAGCTTGAACGAAGCCTTTTTGCCTTGTCGTGCAATCCCTAATCATGTTGCCTCCAAAGCCGCATCTGTGTTAGCCGCCCGCCCTTGATCCGTGGACGCTGCATGCGCATTCACGGCTGGACAAGACAATAAGGCGAAAGTCCCACCCATGTTCATATCCCCAGCCTTTGCCCAGACCGCGGGCGAGCCATCGTCCGGCGCTTCCATGCTGGTGCAGGTCGCCCCGCTGGTTCTTATCTTCGTCGTCTTCTATTTCCTGCTGATCCGTCCGCAGCAGAAGCGGATGAAGGATCACAAGACCAAGATCGACGCGGTGAAGAAGGGAGATCAGGTCGTGACCGGCGGCGGTCTCATTGGCAAGGTGGTCCGCGTGGACGACGTTTATTGCGATGTTGAACTCGCGCCCGGCATGAAAGTGAAGGCGGTAAAGTCGACGCTGACCGACGTGGTCAATCCCGCCACTGCCAAACCAGCGAACGACTGAACCCACGATGCTGAATTTCTCGCGCTGGGCCGTCGCCGGGATCCTGTTGCCATTGCTGATCGGCATCCTGTGCGCCGTGCCGAGCTTCCTGCCCGAAAATGTGGTGGAAAAGCTGCCCCGGTCGCTGCAAACGCGCGTCAACCTGGGTCTTGACTTGTCAGGCGGCAGCCACCTGTTGCTCGAAGCATCGACCCAGGATGTCGCCAGGCAGCGGCTCACCAATATGGAGGAGCAGGTCCGCACCGAATTGCGGCGGGGCGGGGAACGTATCGCAATCGGCGATATTTCCAGCCGCGACGGCAAGCTGAGCTTCATGGTCCGCAATCCGGCGCAGGTCGATGCGGCGGTAGAGCGTATCCGGCCGCTGACACAGGGCGCCGGGCTGACCGGGCAGCGGGATTTCAACGTCGAGGTGGTGAACAGTTCGACCGTCGTCATCACGCCGACCGACGCGGGCATCGACAATGCCGTGAAGAGCGCGATGGAAGTCGCGACCGAAGTCATCCGCAAGCGGATCGACGAAATGGGCACGCGCGAACCCACTATCCAGCAGCAGGGCGGCAACCGGATCGTCGTGCAGGTGCCGGGGCTTCAGGACCCCAAGGCGCTGAAGGACCTTTTGGGCCAGACCGCGAAGCTGGAATTCAAGCTGGTCGATACGACCGCCAATCCGTCCGAAGCCGCCCAAGGCCGCGCGCCGGTCGGTAGCGAAGTGCTGCCTTACCCCGACAATCCGTCGGGCGTGCCTATGATCGCCGTCAAGCGGCAGGTCATGGTATCGGGCGAAGAGCTGACGGACGCGACCCAGGGTTTCGACCAGAATAACCAGGCGATCGTCAACATCCGCTTCAACGGATCGGGTGGCCGGAAATTCGGGCAGGTCACGTCCCAGAACGTCAATCGCCCCTTCGCCATCATCCTGGACGGCAAGGTGCTGTCCGCACCGAATATCAATGAACCGATCCTGGGCGGGTCCGCCCAGATCAGCGGCAATTTCACCGTGGAAAGCGCCAATCAGCTGGCTATCGCGCTGCGTTCGGGCAAGCTGCCTGTCGCGCTTGCGGTGGTGGAGGAACGCACGGTCGGACCGCAGCTGGGCGCTGACTCGATCCGGGCGGGCCTTCTCGCTTCGCTTATAGCGGTCGTCGCGGTCGCTGCCTTCATGTTCGTCAGCTATGGCCGTTTCGGTATATATGCGAACCTCGCGGTCGCCATCAACGTGCTGGTCATATTGGGCGTGATGGGGATGCTGGGCGCGACGCTGACCCTGCCGGGCATCGCTGGCTTCGTGCTGACAATCGGCACGGCGGTCGATGCCAACGTGCTCATCTACGAACGTATCCGCGAAGAGCGCCGACGTGGACGAGGTGTCGTGCAGGCGATCGAGTTCGGCTACAAGGAAGCGAGCCGCACGATTTTCGAAGCGAACGTCACCCATGCCATCGCCGGCGGCATCATGCTTGCGCTGGGTTCCGGCCCGGTCAAGGGCTTTGCCATCGTGCTGCTGATCGGCATCGCCACCAGCGTGTTCACCGCTGTCACCTTCACCCGCCTGCTCGCGGCGCGCTGGCTTCGCGCCAAGCGCCCGACCGAGATCCACATTTAAAGGGGCCGGGAGAAAAGACCCATGAAACTTCTGAAGCTCGTCCCCGACAATACCAATATCGGCTTTGTGAAGCTGCGCCACTGGGCCTTTGCCCTGACCGCGCTGCTGACCGTGCTGGCCGTGGGTGCGACCGCCTATCGCGGGCTCAACATGGGCGTCGATTTTGTCGGCGGCCTGATGATCGAGGCAAAATTTGCCGAGCCGCCGCCGCTGGACAAGGTGCGCAGCACGATCGATCAACTGGGCGTGGGTGATGGATCGCTACAGCAATTTGGCGATCCCCGGACGGTACAGATCCGCCTGCCTCTTCCCGAACAGGGGGGCGCGGGTGCGGCCAACGCGGTGGTCGAAAAGGCACGCAATGCGATGACGGCGCAATTCCCCGGCGTCACATTTTCCCGCTATGACACAGTGTCGGGCAAGGTGTCGGGCGAGTTGATCCGCAATGGCATTCTGGCCGTCATGCTTGCCGTGATCGGCATCGCGGTCTTTTCCTGGTTCCGGTACGAATGGCAATTCGGCGTTTCGACCTTTGTCGCCATCATGCATGACGTGCTGATGGCGCTCGGCTTCTTCGCCGTCACCCAGATGGAGTTCGACCTCAACATCGTCGCTGCCGTGCTGACGATCGTGGGCTATTCGATCAACGACAAGATGGTGATCGACGACCGTATCCGCGAAAATATGCGCAAATATCGCAAGATGGACATGAAGTCGCTGATCGACCTGTCCGTCAACGAAACGCTGCCGCGCACGGTCATGACGTCGGTCACGATCATGCTGGCGCTGGGTGCGCTGCTGCTATTTGGCGGCCATGTGCTGCGCGGCTTCACCGCGGCCATGATGCTGGGCATCATCGTGGGCACCTATTCGTCGGTCTATGTGTCGTCTTCGCTGCTGATCACGCTGGGCCTCGCCCCGCAGGTGGGGGAGCGCAAGGGGGGTAAGTCCGGCCTGGCCGCCCAGGCGGAGCGCGTGGGGCCGCGCGATGACGGGGCAAGGCCCTGAACGGCCAAACCTCAGGAACTGGGCGCAGCGGAATTGAACTGCGCCGGGATGAATCGGGGCAGGGTCCGATCATCACCGGCTTTTCAGGGCGCGGGTTTCGCGTCCGGGATGATGTATTTCCAACGGGCCTGCTGCTGAGCCCAACGGCGGCATGGGCGTGGGACGATGCCCCCGTCGTGGAGGCGTTGACGCGGGCGGCGTTGGGCGACCTGCTGGATGTCCAGCCTCGACCGGAATTTCTGCTGCTGGGAACCGGGGCCCGCCTGGCGCAACCGTCCCGCCAGTTCGTCCGCGACCTTGAGGCGATGGACATCGGCGTCGAGGCGATGGACAGCCGGGCGGCGGCCCGAGCGTGGGGCGTGCTGCGCGCGGAAGAGCGATGGATCGTCGCTGCCCTCCTGCCGCTTTGAAGCGGCCTCCCGCTCTGTCGACGCGCGCGGCGAGTGCGACTACGCGATTGCAATTCCGGCCCCGTCTTGCGCTTTGCCGCGCATCCGCATAGTCTTGATACCAAGTTCCGCACCCTTCGGTGTCGGCGAAGAAGAAAAGAGATACGGCCATGGTGCAGCACAGCCGCCCATTGCCGCAGAGTTCCGGTCCCGCCGGAGGTGTTTCGGGCAAGAGCGCCCGTTCCGGCCCGGCTAATGGGAGCAAGGCTGCGGCCATTACTCCCCCGTTGAAACAGCGGGGCACATTGCCTCATCCGCCACGGGGTCGGCGGGCTTATGCGGCGATCGACCTTGGCACCAACAATTGCCGACTGCTGATCGCCAAGCCATCATCGGACGGGTTCATCGTTGTCGACGCCTTTTCCCGGATTGTGCGGTTGGGCGAAGGGCTTGCCGCGACGGGCCGCATCAGTGACGAAGCTATCGAGCGCGCGATATCGGCCCTGGCCATCTGCGGTGACAAGCTGCGCCGCCGCCATGTCACGCTGGCCCGCTCGGTCGCCACAGAAGCCTGTCGCCGCGCCGCCAATGGCGCGGAGTTCATCCAGCGGGTCTACCGCGAAACAGGCATCGCTCTCGATATCATCAGCGCGCAGGAAGAAGCCCGGCTCGCTGTCATGGGATGCCATGTCCTGCTGGAACCGGGGGACGGCCCGGCGTTGATCTTCGACATAGGCGGCGGTTCGACCGAACTGGTGCTGGTGGATGCCAATTGTTCGGGTGTGCCCCATATCGTTGACTGGGTCAGCGCGCCATGGGGCGTGGTATCCCTGACCGAGAGTGAATTGTTCGACCATGCCGACCCGTCCGAACGGATGGCCGCCTATGCCCGGATGCGCGAGCGGGTGGCCGATGCCTTTGCCCCGCTTGCCCGCCGTCTGCCGCGCCAGCCTTCATCGGTCCGGCTGCTCGGCACGTCCGGGACCGTGACGACACTTGCCAGCCTGCACCTCAACCTTCCTCGCTACGACCGGCAGGCGATTGACGGGCTGATCGTGCCTTCGGCGTCGATGCGGGCCATTTCCAGCCGCCTTGCCACCATGCCGCTGGCGGAACGGCAGAAGCTGCCCTGCATCGGGACCGAACGGGCTGATCTGGTTGTCGCTGGGTGCGCGATCCTGGAATCCATCCTCGACATCTGGCCCGCCGAAAGGCTGGGCGTCGCCGACCGGGGAATCCGGGAAGGCATATTGCGCGGCCTTATGGACCGCGATGGAGTAAGAATGTGAGGGGCGCAGGCGTCGGCAAGGTCCGGGTAAAGACGGCGAAGGGGCGCACGGCGCAATCCACGCGCTGGCTGGAACGGCAACTCAACGATCCTTATGTCCGCCGGGCGAAGGCGGAAGGATGGCGCAGCCGTGCTGCCTTCAAACTGATCGAACTGGATGAGAAGTTTCACTTCGTGAAGGGATCGCGGGCGGTTGTCGACCTGGGCGTTGCGCCCGGCGGCTGGGCGCAGGTGGTGAAGAAATTGTCGCCCAAGGCGAAGGTAGTGGGCATTGACCTGTTGCCGACGGATCCGATCCCCGATGTCACCCTGTTCCAGATGGATTTCATGGATGGCAAGGCCCCGGCTTTGCTGGCCGAAACTTTGGGCGAGGCCCCTGACCTGGTCATTTCCGACATGGCGGCGAACACGGTCGGCCATCCGCAGACGGACCATTTGCGCACCATGGCGCTGGTCGAGGCAGCGGCATGGTTCGCGGTTGAAAATCTGCGCAAGGGCGGGACTTTCGTGGCCAAGGTCTTCGCTGGCGGGACCGATGCCGAGCTGCTGGGCGTGCTGAAAAAACATTTCACGACTATCAAACATGCAAAGCCCCCGGCCAGCCGTAAGGGAAGCGTCGAGTGGTTTGTCGTTGCCCAGGGGTTCAAGGGGCGGCAGGACGAACAGGACTGACCCGCTATTTGGGCGCGGCGATTTTACGGACATTGGGGGCAATTTGGTTTCGACGGTATCGACGGTCGCCTATCTGGGGCTGGACGCGCGCAGCGTGGAGGTTCAGTGCCAGCTTGTCCCCGGCCTGCCCAATTTTATCGTCGTGGGATTGCCTGACAAGGCGGTCGCCGAAAGCCGGGAGCGCGTGCGCAATGCAATTGCGGCAATCGGCCTGTCGCTGCCGCCCAAGCGGATTACCGTTAACCTCTCACCCGCTGACCTGCCCAAGGAAGGGTCGCATTTCGACTTGCCGATAGCCCTGGCGCTGCTGGGCGCAATGGGCGTGATCGACGCGGAAACGCTGTCGGGCTATGTGGTGGTGGGCGAACTGGGACTGGATGGCCGCATCGCGTCGACGCCAGGCGTCCTGCTTGCGGCGCTTCATGCGGGCGAGAAGGAACTGGGCCTGGTTTGCCCTGTATCGCAAGGGTCCGAGGCGGCATGGGCCGGGCAGATAGAGGTGATCGCAGCGCCTGATCTGTTAAGCCTGCTCAATCACTTCAAGGGCACGGCGGCACTGTCCCCGCCGCAGGCCGGGGCGGTCGAACCACCGCCGCGCACTTCAGACCTCAAGCAGGTGAAGGGCCAGGAAAGCGCCAAGCGGGCATTGGAGATTGCTGCGGCGGGTGGCCACAACCTGCTGATGGTGGGGCCGCCGGGCGCGGGGAAGTCGCTGATGGCAAGCTGCCTGTCGGGCATATTGCCAGAATTGACCCCGGCGGAAGCGCTCGAAACATCCATGGTGGCAAGCGTTGCGGGCATGTTGGAAGGGGGACGGATCAGCCGTGCGCGACCGTTCCGCAACCCGCACCATAGCGCGTCCATGGCGGCGCTGGTCGGCGGCGGCATTCGTGCCCGGCCCGGCGAAGTCAGCATGGCGCATCTGGGCGTCCTGTTCCTGGACGAACTGCCCGAGTTCCAGCGTAGCGTGCTCGATTCGTTGCGGCAGCCACTGGAAACGGGGGAGGTGACGGTCGCCCGCGCCAACGCGCATGTGACCTTCCCCGCCCGGGTGCAGTTGATCGCCGCAATGAACCCGTGCCGCTGCGGCCATCTGGGCGATCCGGCACTGGCCTGTTCGCGCGCGCCGCGCTGTGCTGCGGATTATCAGGCGAAGGTTTCGGGGCCGCTGCTGGACCGCATCGACCTGCATGTCGAAGTGCAGGCAGTGACCGCCGCCGACCTTGTCCTGCCGCCGCCAGCCGAAGGATCGGCCCAGGTGGCGGAACGTGTTGCGCAGGCGCGAGGCAGGCAGACGCGCCGCTACGAAGGGACGACGGTTCGAACCAACGCGGAAGTCGATGGCGACCGGCTGGAAGAGGTGGCCGGGCCCGATGAGGCGGGGCGAGAGCTGTTGGCGCAGGCTGCGGTCGCGATGAAATTGTCGGCGCGCGGCTATACCCGCGTGCTGCGGGTGGCGCGGACCATCGCGGACCTTGCGGGGGCCGAGGGGGTAGGGCGGGTGCATGTTGCCGAAGCGCTCAGCTACAGGCGGCGGCCCCCGGTGAACTGACCTGTCGTTGGCTCAGCCACGGCCGCCAATGTCGGCCAGGCGCGCGCGGGCCATCTTTTGCACCTGCAATATATCGTCCCGCGCTTCCAGGAAGCGGCGAGGGTTGATCGCCTCCCCCTTCATCCGCACTTCGAAATGAAGGTGATCGCCCGTGGATCGACCGGTCGATCCCATCAGCGCGATCTTTTGCCCTGGCCGCACCTTCTGCCCGACCCGTGCGACAAAGCCGGACAGATGAGCGTAGCGCGTGGTCAGGCCGTTGCCATGCTCAATCTCCACCACATTGCCATAGCCGCTGCGCTGCCCGGCAAAGCTGACCTTGCCTGCTGCGGCGGCAAGAATCGGCTGGCCGCGGCTGCCGGGAAAATCTATGCCCGCATGAAAGGCGGCCTTGCCGTTGAACGGGTCGCGGCGATAGCCATAGGAACTGGACTGCATCGGTGCGGTCGTCGGCCGCCCCGACGGGATGAACATCAGGCTGCTTTCCAGAAATTCCATCCGCGACAATGCGTCCGCCAGCTTTTCAAATTCACCGGGCAGTTCGTCGCCCTGCCCATGCCAGGGCACGAAGGGGCCGCCCTGCGCCCGCTCAGCAGTGCGGGCCAGCGCATTGGGGTTGAGGCCGTAGCTGCGGATGGCGGCGGCGGTTTTTTCCGTCCGCTGCCGGACGGCCTGGGTCAGCCGAACCGCAAAATGCCGCTGGCGCGCGTCGATCTTCGCCAATGTCGCGGCTTCGGGTGACGCGCCTATGCTAAGATCGGAGGATTGGGTCTGTTTCGCGGCGCCCGTGTCACGCTGAACAGCATCTTCGCCGAAATGCGCGCGATACAAATCGTCGATGAAATCCTGCCGCTGCCGAAGGTCGCGCGCAAGGTCATCCATTGACTGGCGATAGCGATCGACCTTACCCGCCGCGCCCGCGACCGCCTGCTGCTTCGCCTCCAGCATCGCCCGTTCGCGCGACAGGTCGGCCCGGCCCGTCATGACCGACAAGGTGACGGCCAACCAGGTGAGCGTCAGTCCCGCCAGCAGGGAGGCGGTGGTCAGCTGCGCGCGGGTAGAAAGGCGGATAGACTTTAGTTGTCCGGCGGAAAGAAGCGCAATCTCACGCTCCGGGCACCGGGCGATAATCCAGGCCCGAAGGGCGGCGGCCCCCCTCTTGAACTGATGCGACAACTTTTGACCCCATATGCTTTCGAAGACCAGGGGCCGCTAACAAAAGACAGGATCGGGAGCGAATCCGGGAGGGGCGAGTCGTGACGAAGCGAAATTCAAGCAGGCTGAAACGTTCCCGGCGTTGTTTCGTTCCAACAAAAATCAGGCAATTTGCCCGGCGCTCGATTCGTTGTCGCTGCAGCCGAGCAGTGCGGGAATCATCGCTGCGGGCATAGCTGCGCCGAAGTGGAAGCCCTGGCCATAATGGCACCCACCGGCCTTCAGATAGTCGAGCTGATGCTCATTCTCGATCCCTTCGGCCACAGTGTGGATGCCAAGACTATAGGCCAGGTTGAGGACGGTTCGCACGATCGCCGCGTCGTCGGGGTCGGTTTCCAGGTCACGGACAAAGCGCTGGTCGATCTTGATCACATCGATCGGGAACTGCTTGAGGTGCGAAAGCGACGCGAAACCGGTGCCGAAATCGTCGAGAGCGATGGAAATCCCCTCCTGGCTCAACCGATGCAGGCTGCGTTCCACCACTTCGGCGTTGCGACCCAGGAAAACCGATTCCGTCACCTCCAGCTCAATCCGTCCGGTCGGTACGCCTGCGGCCCGAATGTGGTCCAACAGGCGGTCGGGGAAGCTGCTGTCATGCAGTTCCACGCCGGGGACGTTGATCGCGATATGGCCAAAATCGATGCCCTGGTCCTGCCATCTGCGGCAGTCGCGAAGGACCTGCGAAACCATGCGTTCGGTGATGATGCGGCCCAGTTCCCAATGTTCGAACGCGGCGGCGATTTCCCCGGGCATAATGACCGATCCATCGGCGCGAACGCACCGAAGCAGCGCTTCGAAACCGATGATGCGCCCGGTCGTCAGGTCGACCTTGGGCTGATACCAGGGCTGGGGCGGGGCGTGGACCATGGCTTCACGCGCGCATTCCAGCATGCGGGCTTCGCGCAGCCATCTTTCCAGCAGGCCGGGTTCGAACAGGCAGGCCCGGCCGCGCCCGGCATTCTTTGCTTCATAAAGCGCGATGTCAGCGTGCTTCATCAGGTCGGTTATGTGTTCGGCATGGTCGGGGAACAGCGCCGCCCCCATGCTGACGCGGCAATCCAGGTCGCGCGCTCCGTGCGTCAATGGTTGATGCAACGACGACGTCATGCGGTCCAATATGCTGTGCAGGTCGGCTGCTGAATTCAGCCGGGTCAGCAGCACGGCAAATTCGTCGCCACCCATCCGGGCGATCAGGTCCCCTGGGCGGACCACCTGTTGCAGCCGTTGAGCCACCGCGCGCAGCACCGCGTCGCCCGCGTCATGCCCGGCGCTGTCATTGATCCGCTTGAATTCATCAAGGTCGATCAGGACCACGGCGGCCTTGCCCGGGCTCCGGCTCTGGTCCATGGACCCTGCGACTTGAGCCAGCTTGGTCATGAAGTGCGACCGGTTGGCCAGGCCGGTCAGCGCATCCGTCATGGCCAGATGGGCCAGATGGCGTTCGGCTTCCTTGCGATGCGTAATGTCGACGATGCTGGAAAGAATGCAGTCTTCGCCGTCTATGACGATTGGTCGCGACGCCAGCAGAACATCGTGCGCGACCGATCCCCTGCTGAAAATGCGGCATTCATGATTGTCCACATCCTCTCCCGCGGCGATGTAATCGCGCAACGTCGTCAACATGGCCGACTTGTCGTGCAGCACATGCACGTCCGAAATATCGCTTCCCGTCCCGAACATGGCGGCGGCCGCGTCGTTGAAACGAATGACAGTGCCTTCCCGCGTGACCAGCAGGGGGATGGGTACGCTTCTGAACATCCGCTCAAGCGTTTCGCCGTTGGTGACGAGAGCTGCCTGCGCCGATCGGGCGACCCGGCTGGCGGTCCATTCCTGTCGCTGGAGCCGATTGGTGCGGGTGATCGCGATCCACATCGCGCAATGAAGTGTCAGGACCCCGATGATCAGGCCCGGCGCGGTCGCCGAAAGCGGGGCGGGGCTGAGGTAACCGATCAGTAGGGCGATGCCGCAACCAATGCCGCCACCGAAATTCCCCCTGAAGCTGGTGGGCACGACCAGATAGAAAACGACGGGCAGCATCGCCAGGACGAACAGGGCAAGGTCGGTGCGGGACGTGACCAGGAATGCGACCCCCACCGCAACCACCGCTTGCCAGAAGAAGCAATAGCGCTCCACAGCTCTGAAGCTCGCCATCTTGCGGACCAGCATCAGGCAGGCGATCGAGCACAGGACAATGACGGTTCGAGCAGGCACCGCCACCCAGAAATGGGGGGTTCCCGCGAAACGCCAGTCGCTCGCCAGAAACAGCGTATTCATTACAGCAGAGAAAAGGAACAGCATCCGCGCATGGCGTCGCGATTCGGGCAGGCGCTCCTCCTGAAAAGCTCCCTCTCGTTCTGCGTTGATGAATTCGCCCGTAAGGCGGGAAATTTGCGTCACGTCTGTTCCCAGCCAGCGACCATTGGTGAACGCCAGGCAAACCAGTTACTTTATGACTTCTTATCAATCCCCTAATTTCGCGTTCGCGCGCCTGCTTCGATGATCCATCTGCTTTCCTTGACCATGTTGAACGGCCCGGCTATAGGCGCGCCTGCCCGGCGGCCTGCGGTTGCAAAGATTCGTCTTTCCCAGTCGACGTCATGCGGGGTGAATACAGAGCTGAACATTGTCGACTGCTCTTGCGGCTCCAGGGGGCTTATGCCCGCCCGGGGCTTTTGCTGTTTGGGTGCTGGCGCGCTCAGGCGGCAGGGAAAGCGGGAATGCTGGCGATAAAGTAACTGAAAAAGGTGAAGGGCTTCATGCCAACGATCAACCAGCTGGTCCGCAAGGGCCGCGAACTGCAGAAGACCAAGTCCAAGGTCCCTGCAATGGAAGCGAACCCGCAAAAGCGCGGCGTTTGCACCCGTGTTTACACGACGACCCCGAAAAAGCCGAACTCGGCTCTCCGCAAGGTCGCGAAGGTGCGTCTGGTCAACCAGCGCGAAGTCATCACCTATATTCCGGGTGAAGGCCACAACCTTCAGGAGCACAGCGTTGTGCTGATCCGTGGCGGCCGCGTACGCGATCTTCCCGGTGTGCGCTACCACGTGCTGCGCGGCGTTCTGGATACCCAGGGCGTCAAGGACCGTAAGCAGAGCCGTTCGAAGTACGGCGCGAAGCGTCCGAAGTAAGGGAGACTAGAATATGTCACGTCGTCGTCGCCCAGAAAAGCGCGTTATCCTGCCCGATCCCAAGTTCGGTGATATCGTGCTGTCCAAATTCATGAACAGCATCATGCAGGACGGCAAGAAAGCCGTCGCCGAGTCCATCGTGTACGGTGCTCTCGACACTGTCGAAGCGAAGTCCAAGAAGGACCCGATCGGCATGTTCCATGACGCGCTGAACAATGTGAAGCCCGGCATCGAAGTCCGCAGCCGTCGTGTCGGCGGTGCGACCTACCAGGTCCCCGTCGAAGTGCGCCCCGAGCGCGCCCAGGCGCTGGCGATCCGTTGGCTGATCACGGCTTCGCGCAACCGCAGCGAAACCACCATGGCCGCCCGTCTGTCGGGTGAACTGCTGGACGCCGCCAACAACCGCGGCAATGCCGTCAAGAAGCGCGAAGACACGCACCGCATGGCGGAAGCGAACCGCGCCTTCTCGCACTACCGCTGGTAAGCATGAAGCGGGCGCTCGCGTGCCCGCTTCATCATTTCTGGTTTTTGAATATCGGTCCGTTCGCCGTGGGGCTACCCATGGCGGACGGATTGGTTTAGGGGCCAGCCGCAAGACTCTTTCACTCACCGCCGGCGCACCGGCAACGGAGAAGCATCATGGCCCGCAGCCATCCGCTCGAACGCTATCGCAATTTCGGTATCATGGCGCATATCGACGCCGGCAAGACCACGACGACCGAGCGTATCCTTTATTACACCGGCAAGTCCTACAAGATCGGCGAAGTCCATGACGGCGCCGCCACCATGGACTGGATGGAGCAGGAGCAGGAGCGTGGCATCACCATCACGTCGGCTGCGACGACCTGCGTGTGGAAGGCGGAAGAGGGCAAGGGCCCCGAGCATCGCCTGAACATCATCGACACCCCCGGTCACGTCGACTTCACCATTGAGGTCGAACGTTCGCTGCGCGTGCTCGACGGCGCGGTTGCTGCGTTCGACGGCGTTGCGGGCGTTGAGCCGCAGTCGGAAACCGTGTGGCGCCAGGCGGACAAGTACAAGGTTCCGCGGATGTGCTTCATCAACAAGCTCGACCGCACCGGCGCCAATTTCTATTATTGCGTGCAGACGATCATCGACCGTCTGGGCGCCACCCCTGCCGTCCTGTATCTGCCCATCGGTGCGGAAGCGGACTTCAAGGGGTTGGTCGATCTGGTCGAGAACCGCGCCATCATCTGGAAGGATGAAAATCTGGGCGCCGAGTTCACCTATGAAGAAATCCCCGCCGACATGGCCGACAAGGCCGCTGAATATCGCGAAAAGCTGATCGAGCTTGCCGTCGAACAGGACGACGAGGCGATGGAAGCCTATCTGGAAGGCAATGTGCCTGACACGGCTACGCTCAAGAAGCTGATCCGCAAAGGTACGCTGGGCCAGGCTTTCGTGCCGGTGCTGTGCGGTTCAGCGTTCAAGAACAAGGGCGTGCAGCCGCTGCTCGACGCGGTTGTCGATTATCTGCCTTCGCCTCTCGACATTGAGGACGTTCAGGGCATCAACCCCGACAATGACCAGCCCGACAGCCGTGCGACGTCGGACGATGCGCCCTTCTCCGGCCTGGCGTTCAAGATCATGAACGACCCGTTTGTCGGCTCGCTGACCTTCCTGCGCGTATATTCGGGCACCCTGACCAAGGGCACCTATCTGAACTCGGTCAAGGACAAGAAGGAAAAGATCGGCCGTATGCTCCTTATGCATGCGAACTCGCGTGAGGATATCGATGCCGCTTATGCAGGCGACATCGTCGCGCTGGCGGGCATGAAGGAAACCACCACTGGCGATACGCTGTGCGCCGAGCGCCAGCCGATCATCCTGGAGCGGATGGAATTCCCTGAGCCGGTCATCGAACTGTCGGTCGAACCCAAGACAAAGGCTGACCAGGAAAAGATGGGCGTCGCGCTCAACCGCCTGGCTGCCGAGGATCCGTCCTTCCGCGTGTCCACCGATCACGAATCGGGCCAGACCATCATCAAGGGCATGGGTGAACTTCACCTCGAAATCCTTGTCGACCGCATGAAGCGCGAGTTCAAGGTCGAGGCGAATGTTGGCGCGCCGCAGGTGGCCTATCGCGAATATCTCGCCAAGCCCGTGGACGTCGATTACACGCACAAGAAGCAGTCGGGCGGCACCGGCCAGTTCGGCCGCATCAAGGTGAAGATCACGCCCGGCGAGCGTGGCTCCGGCTTCGTCTTCAAGGACGAAATCAAGGGCGGCAATATTCCCAAGGAATATATCCCGGCGATCGAAAAGGGCATGCGCGAAACGGCCGCGACCGGTTCGCTCATCGGCTTCCCGATCATCGACTTCGAGATCCTGCTGTATGACGGCGCGTATCACGATGTCGACTCGTCGGCGCTGGCCTTTGAAATCACGGGCCGCGCTGCGATGCGTGAAGCGGCCCAGAAGGCGGGCATCAAGCTGCTTGAGCCGGTCATGAAGGTGGAAGTCGTTACCCCGGAGGAATATCTGGGTGACGTCATCGGCGACATGAACAGCCGCCGCGGCCAGATCCAGGGCACCGATACGCGCGGCAACGCGCAGGTGGTCGAGGCGATGGTCCCGCTGGCCAACATGTTCGGCTATGTCAATTCGCTGCGGTCCTTCACGCAGGGCCGTGCGAACTACTCGATGACCTTCTCGCACTATGACGAAGTGCCGCAGAATGTTGCGGACGAAGTCAAGGCGAAGATGGCCTGATGATTTTCCTGAACCGGGCCGTGCGAGCGGCTCGGTTTGGGCTGGTATTTAGTGAATTTGCTGCTATGGACGCGCCTTCGCGCGGCGCGGCCGAGCGGTCAGACCCAAGCTGATTTTGATTAGAAGGTAGGATAAAATGGCTAAGGCTAAGTTTGAGCGGAACAAGCCGCACTGCAACATTGGCACCATCGGTCACGTCGACCATGGCAAGACCTCGCTGACCGCAGCGATCACCAAGGTGCTGGCCGAAACCGGCGGCGCAACCTTCGTTGACTATGCCAACATCGACAAGGCTCCCGAAGAGCGCGAGCGCGGCATCACCATTTCGACGGCCCACGTCGAATATGAAACCGAAGCCCGCCACTACGCGCACGTCGACTGCCCGGGTCACGCTGACTACGTCAAGAACATGATCACCGGCGCCGCTCAGATGGACGGCGCGATCCTGGTCGTGTCCGCCACCGACGGCCCGATGCCGCAGACCCGCGAGCACATCCTGCTCGCCAAGCAGGTCGGCGTTCCCCAGCTCGTTGTGTTCATGAACAAGGTCGATCTGGTCGACGATCCAGAAATCTTGGAACTGGTCGAACTGGAAATCCGTGAACTGCTGTCGTCCTACGACTTCGACGGCGACAACATCCCCGTCATTCCGGGTTCGGCCGTGAAGGCTCTGGACGGTTCCAACGACGAAATCGGCCGCGAAGCCGTTCTGAAGCTGATGGCGGCTGTCGACAGCTTCATCCCGCAGCCTGAGCGTCCGATCGACAAGCCCTTCCTGATGCCGATCGAAGACGTGTTCTCGATTTCGGGTCGTGGTACGGTTGTGACCGGTCGCGTCGAAACCGGCATCGTCAAGGTTGGCGAAGAAGTCGAAATCGTCGGCATCAAGGACACCCGCAAGACCACCGTCACGGGCGTGGAAATGTTCCGCAAGCTGCTCGACGAAGGTCGTGCAGGCGACAATATCGGCGCGCTGGTTCGTGGCGTTGGTCGTGAAGACGTGGAGCGTGGCCAGGTTCTGGCAAAGCCCGGTTCGGTTACGCCGCACACCGAGTTCGACGCCGAAGTGTACGTGCTGTCGAAGGAAGAAGGCGGCCGCCACACGCCGTTCTTTGCGAACTATCGTCCCCAGTTCTACTTCCGCACGACCGACGTCACTGGCGAAGTTGTTCTGCCTGAAGGCACCGAGATGGTCATGCCCGGCGACAATGTTAAGCTGAACATCAAGCTCATCGCGCCGATCGCGATGGACTCGGGTCTGCGTTTCGCTATCCGCGAAGGTGGCCGGACCGTCGGCGCAGGGGTTGTCGGTACGATCTCGAAGTAATATAGGACCGCAGCGGCGCGAATCGCCTGATTCGCGCCGCTCGGAATTTCTGCCGCCCCGGATCGCCTTTCTCCGGCTCTTGCTGAGCTAGAAGGGTCAGGACGGGGCGGTATATTTTTGAATTGCGGTATTTTCCGACAAGTCAGCTCGAACTGACGGGAAATGCTCTGGTTTTTGGCTCTTTCGCATCGGTACAGGAACAATGGACAGCAACATCCGCATTCGCCTCAAGGCGTTCGATCATCGCGTGCTTGATCAGGCGACCGGCGACATCGCCGACACCGCCCGCCGCACCGGCGCCCTTATCCGCGGTCCGATTCCCCTTCCGACGCGCATCGAAAAGTTCACGGTCAACCGTGGTCCGCACATCGACAAGAAGTCGCGCGAGCAGTTTGAAGTCCGCACATACAAGCGCATGCTTGACATTGTGCAGCCGACGCCGCAGACGGTCGACGCGCTGATGAAGCTGGACCTGGCTGCCGGCGTGAACGTCGAAATCAAGTTGGCGTAAGCTGACAAGTCCCTGCTTTCCGAAAGGATGGCAGGGTATCGGGCTTTCCGGGCAACCGGCCGCTCAAACGACACAAGGGATACCGCACGGCCTCCGGTGAACCGGAAAGGCTCGTGGTCCTGGTCCCCCGTCGCTGTTCCCGAGTAGGGGGTGGCATCCAACCCGGACGGGGTGATCTTTACATTGGGTTGGGCCGCGACGGAGGAATCCTGAGCGGCTTTTTCGTTGGATACGCCCGCTGCTAAGGCGGGCCTCTATGGGAGTAATCAGTGATGCGCACAGGCGTGATCGCTAAGAAAGTCGGGATGACCCGTCTGTTCCAGGAGGACGGACGGCACGTGCCGGTTACGGTTCTTGCCCTTGAGGGCAATCAGGTCGTGGCCCGCAAAGAAGTTGATCGTGACGGCTATGTCGCGGTTCAGCTCGGCGCGGGTGTTGCGAAGGTCAAGAATGTCGCCAAGCCGCAACGCGGTCACTTCGCCAAGGCGGAAGTGGAGCCCAAGGCGCGTCTGGTTGAATTCCGCGTCGCCGAGGATGCGCTCCTCGACGTCGGCGCTGAAATCGCTGCCGATCATTTCGTCGATGGACAGTTGGTCGACGTATCCGGTCACACGCAGGGTAAGGGCTTTGCCGGTGCGATGAAGCGCTGGGGTTTCGGCGGTATGCGCGCCACCCACGGTGTTTCCATCAGCCACCGTGCCCATGGTTCGACGGGTAACCGCCAGGATCCGGGTCGCGTCTTCAAGAACAAGAAGATGGCAGGCCATATGGGTGACCGCGAGCGGACCCAGCAGAACCTGGAAATCGTGCGCACCGACGTTGAGCGCGGCCTGTTGTTCGTCAAGGGCAGCGTTCCGGGTGCGAAGGGCACCTGGCTCACCGTTTGCGACGCCGTCAAGGTGAAGCGCCCGGCTGACGTTCCGTATCCCGCCAGCCTCAAGGCTGCCGCCAACAGCAACCCTGCTCCGGCCGAGACGTCCGCTGAAGAAGCGGCCGCTCCCGAAGCGACCGAAGGCCAGGAGGGCTAATCATGAAGGTCAAGGTACAGACCCTCGACGCGCAGGCTGCTGGTGATGTGGAGCTCAATGATGCCGTTTTCGGTATCGAGCCCCGCACCGACATCCTGCACCGCGTCGTTACCTGGCAGCTCGAAAAGCGTCGTGGCACCGCTCGCGGCACCCGTGAGCGTAGCGAAGTCGCTCGCACGGGCAAGAAGTTCGGCCGCCAGAAGGGTGGCGGCACCGCCCGTCACGGCGATCGCCGCGCTCCCGTATTCATCGGTGGTGGTAAGGCGCACGGCGCCCGCGTTCGCGACTTCAATCCCTCGCTGAACAAGAAGGTTCGCGCGCTGGGCCTGAAGATGGCGCTTTCGTCCAAGGTGAAGGACGGTTCGCTGTTCGTCATCGACAGCCTCGACGTTGCCGATGGAAAGACCAAGGCGCTGGTCGCCAATCTTGCCAAGCTGAACCTGACCAAGGCGCTGTTTATTGACGGCGACGCGGTCAACATCAGCTTTGCCAAGGCATCGGCCAACATCATCGGCGTAGATTTGCTGCCGGCCGTCGGCGCCAATGTCTACGACATCCTGAAAGCCGACTCGCTGGTGCTGACCCGCGCCGCCGTCGAAAAGCTGGAGGCCCGTTTCAATGGCTAAGAAGCAAGCCGCAACGGTCGACAACCGTCACTATGACGTGGTTGTCGCCCCGCACATCACTGAGAAGGCGACTCTTCTCAGCGAATATAATGCTGTGGTCTTCAAGGTAGCGGGCGATGCCTCCAAGCCTGAGATCAAGGCCGCTGTCGAAGCGATCTGGGGTGTCGACGTCAAGAGCGTGAATACGCTCGTGACCAAAGGCAAGACCAAGAAGTGGAAGGGCAAGCCCTACACTCGCTCCGACGTCAAGAAGGCGATCGTGCGCCTGGCTGAAGGCCAGTCGATCGACATCACCGAAGGAGTGCGCTGACAATGGCGCTAAAGAGCTACAACCCGACGAGCCCGGCCCAGCGTGGCCTGATCCTCGTCGACAAGTCGAGCCTGCACAAGGGCAAGCCCGTCAAGGCGCTGACCGAAGGTAAGCGCAAGACCGGCGGTCGCAACAACAAGGGGCATGTGACCTCGCGCGGTATCGGCGGTGGTCACAAGCAGCGTTACCGCATCATCGACTTCAAGCGTCGCCTGTGGGACGTGGAAGGTACGGTCGAGCGTCTGGAATATGACCCCAACCGCACCGCCTTCATCGCGCTGGTCAACTATCCCGATGGCGCCCAGGCCTATATCCTGGCACCGCAGCGTCTGGCGCCCGGTGACAAGGTCATCGCGGGCAAGAAGACCGACGTGAAGCCGGGCAATGCGATGGAACTGGGCCAGATGCCGGTGGGCACGATCATCCACAATATTGAGATGAAGCCCGGCAAGGGCGGTCAGCTCTGCCGTTCGGCGGGCACTTATGCCCAGCTGGTCGGTCGTGATCGTGGCATGGTGATGGTCCGTCTGTCCTCAGGTGAGCAGCGTTACATCCGTTCGGACTGCATGGGGACCATCGGCGCCGTCAGCAACCCGGACAATGGCAACACCAACCTGGCCAAAGCCGGTCGCAACCGTTGGAAGGGCATCCGCCCGCTGACCCGCGGCGTGGCCAAGAACCCGGTCGATCACCCTCATGGTGGTGGTGAAGGCCGGACTTCGGGCGGTCGCCATCCGGTGACCCCATGGGGCAAGCCGACCAAGGGTGCCCGCACCCGCCACAACAAGGCCACGGACAAGATGATTATCCGTAGCCGCCACGCTAAGAAGAAGAGGTAAGCGAGATGGCTCGTTCCGTCTGGAAAGGTCCGTTCGTGGACCTCAGCCTTCTGAAGAAGGCGGAAGTGGCGCAGGACGCCGGTGGCCGTTCGGGGCCGATCAAGACCTGGTCGCGCCGTTCCACCATCCTGCCGCAGTTCGTCGGCCTGACGTTCAGCGTCTATAACGGTCGCAAGCATGTGCCGGTTTCGGTGAACGAGGATATGGTGGGTCACAAGTTGGGCGAATTCGCCCCGACCCGCTACTTCCCCGGCCACGCAGCCGACAAGAAGGGCAAGCGCTAATGAGCAAGCAGAAAGCTCCCCGTCGCGTTGCCGACAATGAAGCGCTGGCCGTTGGCACGCAGATCCGTGGTTCGGCACAGAAGCTGAACCTGGTCGCCACGCTCATCCGCGGCCGCAAGGTCGAGGACGCGCTCAACATCCTCGCTTTCTCCAAGAAGGCGATGGCGGTCGACGTGCGCAAGGTTCTGGCTTCGGCCATTGCCAATGCGGAAAACAATCACAATCTGGACGTCGACGCGCTGGTCGTCGCGGAAGCATCGGTAGGCAAGGCGTTCACGCTCAAGCGCTTCCATGCCCGCGGTCGCGGCAAGTCGACCCGGATCCTCAAGCCCTTCAGCCGCGTGCGCATTGTCGTGCGTGAAGCTGGCGAAGAAGCGGAGGCGTAAGCACATGGGTCACAAGAGCAATCCGATCGGTCTGCGTCTTCAGATCAACCGCACCTGGGACAGCCGCTGGTATGCGGAAGGTGCCGACTATGGTCGCCTGCTGCTGGAGGATCTGAAGATCCGCCAGTATATCATGAAGAACCTGCCGCAGGCCGCGATCTCCAAGGTCGTGATCGAGCGTCCCGCCAAGCTGTGCCGCGTGTCGGTATATGCTGCCCGTCCCGGTGTCATCATCGGTAAGAAGGGTGCGGACATTGAAAAGCTGCGCAAGAAACTGGGCAGCCTGACATCGTCCGACGTCAGCTTGAACATCGTCGAAATCCGCAAGCCGGAAGTCGATTCCAAGCTGGTTGCACAGGGTATCGCCGATCAGCTGGAACGCCGCGTTGCTTTCCGTCGTGCGATGAAGCGCGCGGTGCAATCGGCGCTGCGTCTGGGCGCCGAAGGCATCAAGATCACCTGCGGCGGCCGTCTGGGCGGCGCGGAGATCGCGCGCGTCGAATGGTATCGCGAAGGCCGCGTTCCGCTGCACACGCTGCGCGCGAACGTCGACTATGCCGAAGCCACGGCGCACACCGCCTATGGCGTGTGCGGTATCAAGGTCTGGATCTTCAAGGGTGAGATCCTGGGCCATGATCCGATGGCCACCGACCGGCTGATGCTGGAGGCTCAGACCTCCGGCGTGCGCCCGGCGCGCTGAAGATAAGAAGGTAATAGCGTCATGCTGCAACCGAAGAAAATGAAGTTCCGCAAGACCTTCAAGGGCCGGATCAAGGGCGACGCCAAGGGCGGTTCTGACCTGAACTTTGGCTCCTATGGTCTGAAGGCCATGGAGCCGGAGCGGATAACCGCGCGTCAGATCGAGGCGGCTCGCCGTGCGATCACGCGCCACATCCGCCGTCAGGGCCGTTTGTGGATCCGCGTGTTCCCCGACGTTCCCGTGTCGAAAAAGCCGGCCGAAGTCCGTCAGGGCAAGGGTAAGGGTTCGGTCGAATATTGGGCAGCTCGCGTCAAGCCGGGCCGCATCCTGTTCGAACTGGACGGCGTTCCCGGTCCGCTCGCAGCAGAGGCATTCTCGCGCGCCGCGATGAAGCTGCCCATCAAGACCAAGGTTGTTGCCCGCCTCGGCGACACCTCGCACCTGGAGGGTTAAGCTGTGGCGAACGTTGCCGACCTCAAGACCAAGACGGACGACGAACTGTCGATCGAACTCAACAACCTGAAGCGCGAGCAGTTCAATCTGCGTTTCCAGGCGGCCACCAACCAGCTGGAAAAGCCCAGCCGGGTCAAGGAAGTTCGCCGGTCGATCGCGCAGATCAAGACCCTGCAGACCGCCCGTGCGCATAGCGCACAAGAAGAAGTAGCTGGGCGTAACAGCTCGGCTGCGAAGTAAAGGAAACACACGATGCCCAAGCGCGTGCTGACGGGAACGGTGGTTTCCGACAAGACCGACAAGACGGTGGTGGTTCGGGTGGAGCGCAAGGTTAAGCATGCGCTCTACGGCAAGATCATTCGCCGTTCGAAGAAGTACCACGCCCATGACGAGGGCAATGTCTACAAGGAAGGCGAAACGGTCCGCATCGAAGAGACCGCTCCGATTTCCAAGCTCAAGACCTGGAAGGTCATTGAGCGCGTGGACACCCACAAGTCGCCTGAAACGGCGGCCTGAGTGAGGCTCGCTGAGCCTTTGGTCTGAAATCGTGACGCGGGGCTGGCCTTTTCCTCAAGGAAGAGGTACAGGCCCGCGCTTCGCGTAGAGTCAAAGGCTCTGGCTAGAAATTCGGAACCGCCGGGACAGTCCCGGTAGGCCAAATAAGAAGGAACCGGATCCATGATCCAGATGCAATCCAATCTTGACGTCGCTGACAACAGCGGCGCCAAGCGCGTCCAGTGCATCAAGGTGCTGGGCGGCTCGAAGCGGCGCTTCGCTGGCGTAGGCGACATCATCGTCGTCTCGATCAAGGAAGCAGCGCCTCGCGGCAAGGTGAAGAAGGGTGACGTGCATCGCGCCGTCATCGTGCGGACCGCCAAGGACGTGCGTCGCGCTGATGGCAGCGTGATTCGCTTCGACGGCAACGCCGCTGTGCTCATCAACAAGAACGAGGAGCCGATCGGCACCCGTATCTTTGGCCCCGTCGTTCGCGAACTGCGCGCCAAGAAGCACATGAAGATCATCTCGCTCGCTCCCGAGGTGCTGTAATGAGCGCTGCTAGAATCAAGAAGGGCGACAAGGTCGTCATCCTGGCCGGCAAGGACAAGGGCCGTACCGGCGCCGTCCTTCAGGTGCTGCCGACGAAGGACAAGGTCCTGGTCGAAGGCGTCAACGTGCATGCGCGTCACCGCAAGCCCGACCAGGCGAACCCGCAGGGTGGCATCGAGCGCAAGCCCGCGCCGCTCCACATTTCGAACGTCGCTGTCGCCGACAAGGATGGCAAGCCGACCCGCGTCCGTTTCGAGGATCGCGACGGCAAGAAGGTCCGCGTCGCCGTCAAGTCCGGTGAGGTGCTGTAATGGCTGACAAGTACATTCCGCGCTCCAAGGCGCAGTATGACGCTGAAATCGTCAAGGCGATGACCGAAAAGTTCGGTTACGCCAACGTGATGCAGGTGCCCCGGATCGAAAAGATCACGCTCAACATGGGCGTGGGCGAAGCGACCCAGGACAAGAAGAAGGTCACTTCGGCGGCCGAGGAAATGGAACTGATTGCAGGCCAGAAGCCGGTGATCACCAAGGCTCGCAAGTCAATCGCGCAGTTCAAGCTGCGTGAAGGCATGCCAATCGGGGCCAAGGTCACGATGCGCCGGGAGCGCATGTATGAGTTCCTGGATCGCCTGATCAACGTCGCGCTGCCTCGCGTGCGCGATTTCCGTGGTCTGAACCCGAAGAGCTTCGATGGCCGTGGCAACTATGCCTTCGGTATCAAGGAGCAGATCATCTTCCCCGAGATCAACTATGACCGCATCGACAAGGTGCGCGGCATGGACATCATCGTGACCACCACGGCGAAGACGGACGAGGAAGCGCGCGAACTGCTGCGTCTCTTCGGCTTCCCCTTCCCGCTTGAAGAGCAGAAGCAGGCGGCCTGAAAAAGGTCCCGCTTCTCTCCCAATGCATAGACAAAGGAAGAGAACTTAAGTCATGGCGAAACTGAGTTCGATCAACAAGAACGAGCGCCGCAAGAAGCTGGTAAAGAAATATGCCGGCCGCTATGCAAAGCTCAAGGCGATCGCGAATGATACCGCGGCCGATGACAGCGATCGTCTGATCGCGCGTCTGAAGATGGCGGAGATCCCCCGCAACGGCAATCCGACCCGTGTTCGGAACCGCTGCGAACTGACGGGGCGTCCCCGCGCTTACTACCGCAAATTCCGCCTCTGCCGCGTGCAGCTGCGTGATCTGGCCAACAAGGGCCTGATCCCCGGCGTCACCAAGTCGAGCTGGTAAGGATCATTTGAGATGGCATTGACCGATCCCCTGGGTGATATGCTCACCCGCATCCGCAACGGGCAGCAGGCGAAGAAGGACAGCGTGATGTCCCCAGCTTCCAAGCTGCGTGCCCGCGTGCTCGACGTGCTGCAGCGCGAAGGTTACATCCGTGGCTATTCCGAGGAAGTCCTGGGCAAGCACCCTGGCCTGCGCATCGAGCTGAAATATTTCGAAGGCCAGCCGGCGATCAAACATGTCGCCCGCGTGTCGAAGCCTGGCCGCCGCGTCTATTCGGGTTCCAAGGAACTGCCGGTAGTCCGTAACGGCCTGGGCATCACCATTGTCTCGACGCCTCGCGGCGTTCTGTCCGACGCCGAAGCGCGCGATCAGAATGTCGGCGGCGAAGTGCTCGCGGAGGTGTTCTGATGAGCCGTACTGGTAAAAAGCCGGTTGCCGTTCCTTCGGGCGTCACCGCTGCTATCGAAGGCGGTCTGCTGTCGGTAAAGGGCCCCAAGGGCACCCTGACGCTGCCGCTGGCCGACGAAGTCACCTACAGCATCGAAGACGGTTCGATCGCCGTGAAGCCTGCCAATGACGGAAAGCGCGCTCGCGCTTTCTGGGGCATGCAGCGCACGCTGATCCAGAACCTGATCACCGGCGTGACCGAGGGCTTCTCGAAGAAGCTGCTCATCACCGGTGTTGGTTACCGCGCCAACTCGCAGGGCAAGACCCTGAAGCTGCAGCTCGGTTACAGCCACGACGTCGATTTCGCGATCCCGGAAGGGATTGAGATCAAGACCCCGGATAACACCACGGTCGAGATCAGCGGTATCGACAAGCAGAAGGTGGGTCAGGTTGCGGCCGAGATCCGACGCTGGCGCAAGCCTGAGCCTTATAAGGGCAAGGGCATTAAGTACGCCGGCGAGTTCATCTTCCGCAAGGAAGGGAAGAAGAAGTAAGATGGCAAAGCTTTCCCTCTTCGCGCGGCGCCGTCGCCGCGTCCGCACCGCGCTCAAGGCAGTTTCGGGTCACAAGCCCCGCCTTAGCGTCCACCGTTCGGGCCGTCACATCTACGCCCAGATCATCGACGATGCACAAGGCAAGACCGTTGCCGCCGCGTCGACCCTGGACAAGGATGTAGGGGCCAAGGCGCTGGGCAAGACTGGCGCCAGTTCCGAAGCCGCCGCCGAAGTCGGCAAGCGTGTTGCCGCTGCGGCGACCGCTGCCGGCGTCACCAAGGTCGTGTTCGACCGTGGTGGCTTCCTGTTCCATGGCCGCGTCAAGGCGCTGGCCGATGCCGCCCGTGAAGGCGGGCTGGAGTTCTGATCATGGCTGATGAAAACGAAATTCAGGCCCAGCCGGGCGCACCCGCTGCTGTCGAGGGCGGTGATACGCCTCAGACCGAAGGTCGTGGTCCCGGCCGTGGCCGTGGCCGTGGCGGCGATCGCAACCGTGGTGAACGTGGTGGCCGTGGCCGTCGCGATGACCGCCGTGGCGGTAACCGCGATGAAGATCAGGGCGAAGAACTGATCGAAAAGCTGGTTCACATCAACCGCGTGTCGAAGACCGTCAAGGGCGGCAAGCGCTTCGGTTTCGCGGCGCTGGTCGTGGTTGGCGATGGCAAGGGCCGTGCAGGTTTTGGCCATGGCAAGGCGCGCGAAGTGCCTGAAGCCATCAGCAAGGCGACGGCTTCAGCCAAGAAGGCGATGGTTCGCGTTCCGCTGAAGGAAGGCCGCACCCTGCATCATGATGGCCTGGGCCATTTCGGTGCTGGCAAGGTGACGGTCCGTTCGGCTCCGGCCGGTACGGGCATCATCGCCGGCGGTCCGATGCGCGCTGTGTTCGAAAGCCTCGGCGTCGCTGACGTCGTGACCAAGTCGAACGGTACGTCCAACCCCTATAACATGATCCGTGCGACCTTCGCGGCGCTGGGCGAACAGACCAGCCCGAAGTCGGTGGCGCAGCGCCGTGGCAAGAAGGTCGCTGATCTTCTCCGTCGCGGTGGCGCCTCCGCCGAACTCGCGCAGGCTGATGCCGAAGCGATTGCGGAGTAACTGATATGGCGAAGATCAAGATCAAGCAGATCGGTTCGCCGATCCGCCGCCCCGCCGACCAGAAGAAGATTCTGATCGGCCTGGGCCTTGGCAAGATGCATCGCGTGGTGGAACTTGAAGACACTGCGGAAGTCCGCGGCGCCATCAAGAAGCTGCCCCACATGGTGCAAGTGGTCGATTAAAAGACCGTCATCCCAGCGCAAGCTGGGATCTCAGCCCGCTGGGTGGAACCTCATAGGTTGCGCCCAGCCTCACGAAGCCCCGGCCGCCGCTGGGGCTCCGGCCCGATCCTGAAGGATCGGGCCTTCGCGCGAACATAGCGAAAGCGAGTGCATTATGACGAAGCTCAACGAACTCAAGGACAATGCCGGCGCCCGCAAGGGCCGGATGCGCGTGGGCCGTGGTATCGGCTCTGGCAAGGGCAAGACCGCTGGCCGCGGCCAGAAGGGTGCGAAGGCGCGTTCGGGCGTCAGCATCAACGGCTTTGAAGGCGGCCAGATGCCGCTGCACATGCGCATCCCGAAGCGCGGCTTCAACAACATCTTCGCCAAGGATTACGCGATCGTGAACCTGGGCGCGGTGCAGAAGGCGATTGATGCGGGCAAGCTCGACGCCAACGCGACCATCGATCATGCAGCGCTTAAGGCTGCTGCTCTTGCTCGTGGCGGCAAGGATGGCGTGCGCCTGCTCGGCAAGGGTGAATTGACCGCCAAGGTCAGCCTGCTGGTTGCCGGTGCGTCGCAGGGCGCGGTGGAAGCGGTCGAAAAGGCCGGTGGCAAGGTCGAAGTGATTGCTGTCGTGCCGGCTGCTGAAAAGGCTGCTGCCAAGAAGGGCACCGCCAAGGCCGCCAAGAAGGCCTAAGGCGCTCTACCAAGCTTGCAAGCAAGGCCCCGCTGCCCAATATGGGTGAGCGGGGCCTTGTGTTTCGGCCCGGTAGAACCTTCACCATCGTCTCTGAGCGGCGGCTTCGACAAGCGCGTTGATTGCTCAGAATGAACGGTGTGAATTTCGGAGTTCGACAGCGCGCGATCACGCCGCTAAGGGGTTAGCGATTCAGGCCGGAGCGTGACTCCGCCAAGATGTTTTGAAGGGCAGCCAAGATGGCATCGAGAGCCGACCAGCTCGCATCCAATCTCAGCCTGGCTAAGTTCAGCCAGGCGACCGATCTCAAGAAGCGCCTGTGGTTCACGCTGGGCGCGTTGATCGTGTTCCGCTTCCTCAGCTTCGTGCCGCTGCCGGGCGTCGATCCGACTGCGCTGTCGCAGCTATATCAACAGACGAGCGGCGGCATTCTCGACATCTTCAACACCTTTTCGGGCGGGTCGCTTTCGCGGATGAGCCTGATCGCGCTGGGCGTAATGCCGTACATCACGGCGTCGATCGTGGTGCAGCTGGCCGCCTCCCTCTCGCCGAAACTCGCGGCGATCAAGAAGGAGGGCGAAAGCGGGCGCAAGAAGCTTAACCAATATACCCGCTACGGCACAGTTGGACTGACCGCCGTGCAAGGCTATTTCATTGCGGTTGGCCTTGAAAGTTTCGGTGCTCAGTCGGGCGTGCAGGCGGTTGTCGATCCGGGCTATCTGTTCCGCGTCGCGGCGGTGATCTCGCTGATCGGCGGGACCATGTTCCTGATGTGGCTGGGCGAGCAGATCACTTCGCGTGGTATCGGCAACGGCGTCAGCCTCATCATCATGGCGGGCATCGTGGCGCAGTTGCCTGTTACGCTGAGCAACCTGTTCAAGTCCGGCAGCGAAGGGTCGATCTCTGGCCTGTTGATCATGTTGATCCTCATCATGGCTGCTGGCCTGATTCTGTTGATCTGCTTCATGGAGCGGGCGCAGCGCCGCGTGCTGATCCAGTATCCCAAGCGTCAGACGCGCCAGGGGATCATGCAGGCCGACCGCAGCCATCTACCGCTCAAGGTGAACACCGCGGGCGTCATTCCGCCGATCTTCGCCAGCTCGCTGCTGCTGATGCCGCTCACCATTTCGCAGTTCGCCGGTAATACGGTCGCGGGTGAGAGCCGGATGGGCGATTTCGTCCTGACTCTGAACCAGTATCTGTCGCACGGCAGTCCGGTCTACATGGCGCTCTATGGCCTGGGCATTGTCTTTTTCTGTTTCTTCTACACGGCAGTCGTGTTCAACCCGGAAGAAACGGCGGACAATCTGAAGCGGAACGGTGGCTTCATTCCTGGCATCCGTCCGGGCAAGAATACTGAAAATTATCTGGACTATGTGCTGACCAGGATCACCGTGATCGGGGCCGCCTATCTGGCCCTGATCTGCCTGGTGCCGGAATTTGCCATCGCCCGCGCAGGCATTCCTTTCTACCTGGGCGGCACCAGCTTGTTGATCGTCGTCAACGTCACGGTAGATACGGTTACGCAAATCCAGAGCCATCTGCTGGCCCATCAATATGGCGACCTGATAAAGAAGGCCAAATTGAAAGGCCGCCTGCGCTAAATTGCGCGGGACAGCGAAGCGCACACATGGGGAGAATGCGCGCATGAATATCATCCTGCTCGGCCCTCCGGGCGCTGGCAAGGGGACCCAGGCCAGCCGCCTGGTCGATAGCCGCGGCATGGTGCAGCTATCGACGGGCGATATGCTGCGCGCTGCGGTAAAGGCGCAAACGCCAATTGGCCTGAAGGCCAAGGCAGTGATGGAGGCCGGTGAATTGGTCTCCGACGAAATCGTGTCGGGCATCATTGGTGAGGCGCTGGATGGTCTGTCGGCTGAGACCGGGGTCATCTTCGATGGTTATCCCCGCACGCAGGCGCAGGCCCATTCGCTTGACGCTATCCTCGCAGATCGCGGTCGCACGCTGGACCATGTGATCGAGCTTGAAGTGGACGAAGACGCGCTGGTCGAGCGCATCACCGGTCGCTTCACCTGCGCCAGCTGCGGCGAGGGCTATCACGACATGTTCAAGACCACCAAGGTTGCGGATATTTGCGACAGATGTGGCGGTCATGAATTCAAGCGGCGACCCGACGATAATGAGGAAACGGTGCGCACCCGGATGGCGGAATATCGCGCCAAGACCGCGCCGATCCTGCCCATCTATGAGGCGCGCAACATTGTCTCACGCGTCGATGGCATGGCCGATATCGACGAAGTGACCGGCGCAGTCTTCGCCATTCTGGACGGCGCTGACGCCTGAGCGAGAGCGAGTTCAAGTCAGATGGCATCATCTGACGACATAAAAAATGCGCGGAACATAAGACAATCAGAGCATGGTCCTGTTCAACCGGAACGGGGGCATTCTCTGATTGCCTCTATGTCTTCAGGGGACGGGTAAAATAGCTCCAAGGATCGCTTGGAGCGATATCGACGGACAAGCCAGGCTGCAAATGAAGGTTAAGGCGGGGCCTTAACCACGATCTTAACAGAAGCGTTGCTATTTCATTGCTACAACGCAACCGTGAGTGAACCAACGCCATCGCGATCCCGCCTGACGGAGCTTGATGCCTTAAGAGGCTTGGGCGCGCTGTGCGTGTTGACGTTCCATTATTCGACACGCTTCCACGAACTCTTCCCGCAAGCCTCGCACGTGCCGTTCAGCTTTCCCGGTGGGAATTACCGCGTGTTGCTGTTCTTCACCATTTCGGGTTTCGCGATTTTCTTCACGCTGGATCGCATTTCAGACGTGCGGGGCTTTGTGATCAACCGCTTCGCCCGGCTTTACCCGGCTTATCTCGCGGCCATGCTGCTGACTTTGTCGATCGAATATCTGGCAAGCGCGACGCAGCTGCTGATTGGGCCGGGAGCGATCCTCGCCAATTTCACCATGTTGCAGGGCTTTGCGTTTATCCCGGAGGTCGATGGGGCCTATTGGACGCTTACCGTCGAAATTGCCTTTTACGCCTGTATGATCGCCCTGTGGGGGTGGGCCGGGCTGCAACGTCTGGAGCCTGTCCTTGCGCTATGGCTGGTCGTCCGCTGGATATTCGCCCTGTGGCCGGACATGCCCGAACGTATCGTGATGCTGCTGGTGTTGCGTTACATACCCTTCTTCATCATCGGCATGCTGTCCTACCGGGTCTGGTCGGGTCAGCGTAGCTGGCGGCAACAGGCCCCCTATGCTGGGTTGGCGCTGTTGTCGGTGGTGACGATGGAAAGTTGGGACGTCGCCCTGATGGCGTGCGTGCTGCTGGCTGCCTTTGCCGCGCTGATCGCCGGGCGGCTCCGCTTCATAGCGATCCGCCCGCTGCTGTGGCTGGGCGGGATCAGCTATTCATTCTACCTGATCCATCAACATGTCGGTTTTGTGGTGATGCTGAAGATGGCCGATGCGGGATGGAGTCCCTGGATCGGCTTTTTCGCCGCGTTCATGGTGGCGTTGACGCTAGGGACGGCCATCAATCGCCTGGTCGAACGCCCAGCGGGGGAAGCGATCCTAGCCTGGTGGAAGAAGCGGCGGGTGGCCCATGCTGCGCGAGTGGAGGCGACCCCCGCAAGTCAGGCATGAAAAGGGGCGCTGCCGCATAAGACGGCAACGCCCCCTTTCATGAAAGCCAGTCGCGTTACTGCGCGCGGGGTGCCGCTGACGCCGCGTTGGCGGGTAGTCCGCCCAACTGCGTCACCAGCTTTGTATAGGCGTCCAGATAGGCGAGGACGATGACCTGGCCGATTTCGGTATTCTGGTAGCCGCCGCCACCGGCCGCGGCAACGCCGCCCCACCAGCCAGCACCGCCACCGCCGCCAAAGCTGAGGTCCGACTTGCGAGAATAACCCTCGGTCAGCGCTTCTTCTTCGGTGGTCCGCGCATTGACGATCGACAGCGTGACGTTCGCCTCGCTTTTCTTGATCGAGATGCCGCCAGCCAGCGCGCCCAGCGTCCGACCGCCCAGCAGGCCGCCGATCATGCCGCCAAATGCATTGCCGCCGCTATTCTTGTTCGACGACACGATGTCGGGCTGCAGGAAATAGTCTGCCGCCTTCACCTGGCCACGGCCAAGGTTCGATCCGGCCTGAAGCTCGCCCGAATCCGCCATTGCGCGTTCCATGTTGCGGTTGGCCATCGCGCGACCGCGATTGACCAGGCCGAAACAGCCCGACTGCTGAATGAAGACCTTCAGGATCGCTTCGGGGCTGCCCAGGTTCAGTTCACGCCACCACTGATTGTCGGGTTCGACGATGGCAACCGTGCCAAGCCGCTTCGTACAGCGCGGAATTTCGGCGGTTTTCTTGGCTTGCTGCTGACGCGCGGAAGAACCCTTTTCGGCAGCGAGCGCCGGAGACGCCGTAGCGGCCAAAGCGGCTGCGGCAGCGATGAACGACGTGAACATGCGCATGGATATGCACCCCCTGGAAAAAATGTTTGAAACAGTTCTGCTTCTTGGCCACCCTATTATCGAGCCAAGCTCTAGCACAACAGCGTTCCGGTTCAAGCGAGCCTTGAAGGGACGTGCGCCGCTATATGCGCGAGTCTGCTGACAGGCCTGCAAATGGCTGCTATCGGCGCGGTCCATGACCGACCTTTCCCATATCCGCAACTTTTCGATCATCGCCCATATCGACCATGGCAAGTCGACATTGGCCGATCGCCTGATCCAGCGCACCGGGGGGCTGACCGATCGGGAAATGTCGGCCCAGGTGCTCGACAATATGGATATCGAAAAGGAGCGGGGGATAACCATCAAGGCGCAGACCGTGCGCCTCGACTATGTCGCGAAAAATGGTGAGACGTACGAGCTCAACCTGATGGACACGCCGGGCCATGTCGACTTCGCCTATGAGGTGAGCCGGAGCCTTGCCGCGTGCGAGGGCGCGCTGTTGGTGGTGGACGCGGCGCAGGGCGTCGAAGCGCAGACGCTGGCCAACGTCTATCAGTCGATCGAGCATGACCATGAAATCGTGCCGGTGCTCAACAAGATCGACTTGCCCGCCGCCGAACCGGAAAAGGTGCGCGCGGAAATCGAGGAAGTGATTGGCCTCGACGCGTCGGAAGCGGTGCTGGCCAGCGCCAAGTCGGGCATCGGCATCGACGATATTCTCGAAGCCATCGTCAAGAAGATCCCGCCGCCCAAGGGGGATCGCGACGCCCCGCTGGAGGCGATGCTGGTCGACAGCTGGTACGACCCCTATCTGGGCGTCGTCATTCTGGTGCGCGTGATGAACGGCGTCATCAAGAAGGGTCAGAACATCAAGTTCATGATCGGCGGCACCGAGCATCTGATCGACCGCGTAGGCTGCATGCGGCCCAAGATCGAGCAGTTGCCTGAACTGGGGCCGGGCGAAATCGGCTTCATCACCGCGCAGATCAAGGACATCAGCCAGACGCGCGTGGGCGACACCATCACCACGGTCAAGAACCCGGCTGCCAAGGCGCTGCCCGGCTTCAAGGAAGTGCAGCCGGTGGTGTTCTGCGGCCTGTTCCCGGTCGACGCTAATGACTTCGACAAGCTGCGCGATTCGATTTCGAAGCTGCGGCTGAACGACGCTTCTTTCAGCTTCGAGATGGAGAGCAGTGCGGCGCTGGGTTTTGGCTTCCGTTGCGGCTTCCTGGGGCTGCTGCATCTGGAGATCATCCAGGAGCGGCTGACCCGCGAATATGATCTGGACCTTATCACAACCGCGCCTTCGGTGGTGTACAAGATCCAGCTGACCTATGGCGCGGGCGAGATCGAACTGCACAATCCGGCGGACATGCCGGATCCGACCAAGATCGACGAGATTGAGGAGCCGTGGATCGAGGCGATCATCTATTGCCCCGACGAATATCTCGGCTCGATCCTGAAACTGTGTCAGGATCGGCGCGGTATCCAGAAGAACCTGACCTATGTCGGTGGGCGCGCGCAGGTGACGTACGAACTGCCGCTCAACGAAGTCGTGTTCGACTTTTACGATCGGTTGAAGAGCATCAGCCGCGGCTATGCCAGCTTCGACTATCACCAGATCGGCTATCGTGAGGGCGACCTCGTCAAGATGAGCATCATGGTGAACAGCGAGCCGGTCGATGCGCTGTCGATGATCGTGCATCGCGGCACCGCCGAATCGCGCGGTCGCGGCATGTGCGAGCGGTTGAAGGATCTGATCCCCCGCCATCTGTTCAAGATTCCGATTCAGGCGGCGATCGGCGGCAAGGTGATCGCGCGTGAAACGATCGCGGCGATGCGCAAGGACGTGACCGCCAAATGCTATGGCGGCGATATCAGCCGCAAGAAGAAGCTGCTCGACAAGCAGAAGGAAGGCAAGAAGCGGATGCGCGAATATGGCAGCGTCCAGATTCCGCAGGAAGCCTTTATCGCCGCGCTGCGGATGGGCGACGAAAGCTAACGCAACATCTTTCCGCCTGCCGGGTTCTTGGACCGTCAGGAGGATTCGGAAATGAAGCAGGAACCCAAGGTCGGCGACCATGTCAGCTGGAAAAGCCATGGTGGGCAAGCCCATGGCAAGGTGGTCACAAAACAGTCCAGCCCCACCCAGATCAAGGGGCACAAGGTCGCCGCTTCAAAGGACGACCCGCAGTTCATCGTCGAAACGGCGGAAGGAAAGCGCGCCGCGCACAAGAAGGAAGCGTTGCGCAAGGATTGACGCAGGCTGGCCTTCCATGATGATGTTCGGCGGCCTCTTTTGACGGGAAGAATGATGAGCGATGCCTGGCTGTATGACGAACATCCCGCAATGTTCCGGGCGCATCCGTTCCTGTTCATCCTGCTGCTGATATCCGTCGTCGGCCTGCTGGCGATCGGCGTCTGGTGGCTGCGGACAAAGGGGGAGCGGTTGGCGCTGTCGGATCGCGAAGTCCTGATGGAGCGGGGCCTGTTGTCGAAGCAGCGGACGGAAATCGCGCTGTCCAGTATTCGCAGCGTGCGCATCACCCAGACTTTTGGTCAGCGTATCTTCGACGTCGGCAATGTGGAGCTGTTCAGCGCGGGTGACGTGGCTGAAATTGCGATCAAATCCATGCCGCGACCCGGCCGCATCCGTAACATCGCGGCGTCGCGCAACCTGGACCTGCTGCCGCAACGCTGACTTTTACCTGCCTCCCCCTTGACCTCGCGCCAATTTATTTGAACGATAGGAAGTGACGGGCCCTTCAGTGAGGCCCAGCTTCCGGGAAAGGACGCCACGGGTCAACGCCGCTTCGCAATGGCGCGAAGGACGGCGCAACGGGGTTGTCTTTCCATGGCGCTGCCAGTGATGCTTTCGCTACCCGACCTGAACGCGCAGGAGCGGGATGAGGTTCGGCAGTCATGCGGCTTTGCCTGCGTCCGGTGCGGCGTAACTATCTACCGCTATCTCCTCCTGCCCGATGCCGCCGATGCGACATTGCTTTGTCCGACCTGCCATGGACTGGTGGAAGACGGTCGACTGACGGCCTCTCAAGTGTACGGGTTTCACACCAACCCGGTCGTCCGTCAGCGCCATTTCGCGCGTGACCGCCTGCCTTTTTCTCCAGGACTGCCGACGTTGATCATCGGCGGCACGCGATTGCTGCGCGACACACCCATTCCGCTGGTGCTGGATGGAGAGCCAATCATGATGTTCGCACCGCCCTGTCGTAGCCAGGGGGCGACGCGCATCAGCCTGCGCATGGGCGACCCCGATGGCAGGCCAGTGCAGGTGATCGACGGCAATGAGTGGTTGGCCCCCAATGGCAGCTGGCATTTCATGCTCCGCGGCGACCGATACAGCATCGCGGCGGCGCGGGGCGATGGGCTGGCGGTGCTGCGCATCGTGGCGCGCGACCGGATCGCGGTCGAACATCTGCGCACGACCATTCGCGGACGTCGGCTGGAGGTCACGCCGGACTGGCTGGAAATCGACGGAAAGCGCCATGTAAACCGGATTGGCGGCGGCGCGCTGGTTGGACTGGAGTGCTGACACCCCGGTTAATGGGATGGGGGAGAGGTTGGCTTGGCACCATGTGCTCCTGCGCAGGCAGGAGCCTAGTTCATACGGCGGGACTGGGCTCCTGCCTGCGCAGGAGCACGTAAATCCTCAATCCAGAGTAGCTTCGAGACGCTGGACGCGCGCGACCAGTTTTAAGCCGTTTAGAACAGATTCGCGCGCTTATGCATGACTCTTGCGCACCAATGCCTGCGATGCCAGCCTTCGCTGGCATGACGTGAGGCGTTGCCATCCTGCCTATCTGTGCCCGCCACGACAGCAGCTGTTAACTACCGATGCCCCGGTCGCAGTCAGCCTATCCGCACCGCGCCGAAATAATCACCATCTTCTCGTCATAGCTGACGGTCAGTCGGTCAGGGCGGTAGTCCATGGTCATCGCCATGCCCGGCGCACCCCAGCGCAAGGTGCGCGCCTTTGATGCCTGCAATAGCTGAGCGCCGGTCGCCTCATTCGCGATCTGGCCGATGAAGCGGTCAAGGCCCTCGTTGCGGCAAGGGCCCTCGGTCGTGGCGGGTATCGTCGCGGGGCCTTCGCCGCCAGCACTGGCGCAGGCGGCCAGCAGGGGGAGGGGGATGAACGCCGCTATCCGCATGATGTCTACTACTCCCGTTCGGTGCGCGTCATCTTCAGTCGACCGCCCGTCACCGCAAAGGCCAGGCGGCCTTCCACCAGGTCAACGGCGTCACGGCCAAATTGTTCATAGCGCCAGCCCTCCAGGATCGACAGGCCTTCGCGCACGCCTGCCGCCAGCGCGTCGATATCGTCCGACCGCGCCAACAGGCGGGCGGCAACGTTGATGTCGCGCGACCGGATCTTGAGCAGCAGCTTGAGCAGATCGGCGACCAGTGCGCCATCCTTGCCCAGGCCCGGTCGCTTTGGATCGCGTTCGGGCAGCTCTTCCTTGTCCAGCGGCTTGTGGCTGCCGAGTGCCGCCATCAGGCGCGCGCCGATGTCATTGGTTTTCCATGTGGCGGACAGGCCGCGCACCTTGCCCAGGTCTTCCTGTGCGCGGGGCGGGTGGCTGGCGATGTCGGCCAGGGTTTCATCCTTGACGATGCGACCGCGCGGCAGGTTCTTGTCCTGCGCCTCAATCTCGCGCCAGGCGGCGAGCGCCTTCAGGCGACCGAGCACATCGGCCTTGCGGCTGGCAATGCGGACGCGTTGCCAGGCTTGCTCAGGTTCGTTCACATAGTTGGACGGGTCGCAAACCCGCTCCATTTCCTGATCCAGCCAGTCGCCCCGTCCCGTCTTGCGCAATTCTTCCAGCATCATCGGGAAAATCTGGATGAGGTAGGTGACGTCGCCGATCGCATAGTCGATCTGCCGCTTGTCCAGCGGGCGGCGGGCCCAATCGGTGAAGCGCGCGCCCTTGTCGAGCTGAACGCCGAGCCATGCATCGACCAGGTTGCCGTAACCGATCTGTTCGCCCAGCCCCAATGCCATGGCGGCGATCTGCGTGTCGAACATCGGATGCGGGGTCCGGCCGGTCAGGTTGTAGATGATCTCAAGATCCTGCCCGCCTGCATGAAATACCTTCAGCACATCCTCATTATCGACCATCAGGTCGAGCAGGGGGCTAAGGTCGAGGCCCGGCGCCTTGGGGTCGATAGCTGCGGCTTCGTTGCTGTCAGCTACCTGGACCAAGCAGAGGTCCGGCCAATAGCTGTTTTCGCGCATGAACTCGGTATCGACCGCTATGTAAGGCGACTTTGCGATACGGGCGCAGAATTGGGCAAGTGTCTTGCTGTCGGTGATCAGCGGATGGATTTGCATATGGTCTTCGATCTTATTATGGGCTGGCCCGTCGCTCACGGGCTCGTCAATGCTTGACAAGACCGCCCATAGCGGGGCCGCGGCACTTTGTCATTTCCGTAAAACGAAGCTGAAAGATACAAACGCCATGCACGTCTATCGCACTCATACTTGCGGCGCCCTGACCTCGACCGAAGTCGGCAATGAGGTGCGCGTGTCGGGCTGGGTGCATCGCAAGCGCGATCATGGCGGCGTATTGTTCGTGGACCTTCGCGATCATTATGGCATCACGCAGATCGTGGCGAAGGCCGATAGTGGCCCGCTCAAGATATTGGAGACGCTTCGCCTCGAATCCGTTGTGACGGTTGAGGGCAAGGTGGTCGCCCGCGCAGCTGAAGCGATCAATCCCAGGATGGCTACTGGCGAAATCGAGATCGTGGCGGATAGCGTCACTGTCTTGTCTGCTGCGGCCGAACTGCCGCTGCCGGTAGCGGGTGAACAGGAATATCCTGAGGACATCCGCCTGCGCTACCGCTTCCTGGACCTGCGGCGCGAGACGCTGCACGCGAATATCGTCAAGCGCACGAAGATCATTTCCGACATGCGTCGGCGCATGGAGGGGATCGGCTTCACAGAATATTCGACGCCTATTCTAACGGCGAGCAGCCCCGAAGGCGCGCGCGACTTTCTGGTGCCCAGCCGTATTCATCCGGGCAAGTTCTACGCCCTGCCGCAGGCGCCGCAGCAATATAAGCAGCTGCTGATGGTCGCGGGCTTCGACCGCTATTTCCAGATTGCCCCCTGCTTCCGCGACGAAGACCCGCGCGCCGACCGCCTGCCGGGCGAGTTCTACCAGCTGGACCTCGAAATGAGCTTCGTCACGCAGGAAGATGTGTGGAACACGATGGAGCCGGTGATCGCCCAGGTGTTCGAACAGTTTGCCGACGGCAAGCCGGTGACGCCGTCGGGCAGCTTCCCGCGCATTCCCCATGCAGAGGCGATGCTGAAATATGGGTCGGACAAGCCGGACCTGCGCAATCCCATCCTGATTCAGGATGTGACCGAGCATTTCGTGGAGTCAGGTTTCGGCATTTTCGCTTCGCTGGTGGACAGCGGCAGCGTCATCCGCGCGATCCCCGCGCCGGGAGCCGGTGCTGGCAGCCGCAAATTCTTTGACGAGATGAACAATTGGGCGCGGGGCGAAGGCTATTCGGGTCTTGGCTATATCAACATCAAGGACGGCGTGCCCGGCGGCCCCATCGCCAAGAATCATGGCGAAGAACGCACGGCCCAGCTGATCGAGGCGCTGGGCCTTGGCCCCAATGACGGCGTTTTCTTCGCGGCGGGCAAGGAAAGCCAGGCGGCGAAGCTGGCGGGCCTGGCGCGCATTCGCGTGGGCGAGCAACTCGACCTGATCGACAAGGACCGGTTCGAACTGTGCTGGATCATCGATTTCCCCTTCTATGAATATGACGAGGAAACAAAGTCGGTCGACTTCGCGCACAATCCCTTCTCCATGCCGCAAGGCGGGATGGACGCGCTGGAGAATCAGGATCCGCTGACGATCAAGGCCTATCAATATGACATGGTCTGCAACGGCTATGAAATCGCGTCCGGTTCCATTCGTAACCAGTCGCCGGAACTGATGGTCAAGGCGTTCGAAAAGGTGGGCCTCAGCCAGCAGGATGTGGAGGATCGTTTCGGCGGCCTCTATCGCGCATTCCAATATGGCGCGCCGCCGCATGGTGGCATGGCCGCTGGCGTGGACCGCGTCGTAATGCTGTTGTGCGGTGCGCAGAACCTGCGCGAAATCACGCTGTTCCCGATGAACCAGCGCGCCGAAGACCTGCTGATGGGCGCGCCAAGCGCGGCCGACTTCAAGCAACTGCGTGAACTGCATGTCCGGGTGATGGAGCCGCAAGCCAAGAGCTGATTGTGATTCGTCATCCCAGCGTTCGCTGGGATGACGATCGTCGTGAGCCGGATTTGACTTTTCGCCGCATGGGGCGTTGCTTTCCTTATCTAGGTAGGAAGGATGACGCGCATGGCGATTGACCTTGCCGATTATGAGAAGGGCAAGCCTCTCAAAGGCGACTATGAAGCTGAACTCGACAAGCTGCAGGAGCGGCTGGCGAAGATTCAGGTTGCGCATGTCATCCATAACCGGCGGTCGGTCATCCTGTTTGAAGGCTGGGACGCGGCGGGCAAGGGCGGCATCATCAAGCGCATGACGGCGCAATGGGACCCGCGCTATTATCGGGTCTGGCCGATCGCTGCTCCCTCTGCGGAAGAATGCGACCATCATTTCCTCTGGCGCTTCTGGACGCGCCTGCCCGCTGGCCGCAACATCGCGGTGTTTGACCGCAGCTGGTATGGCCGGGTGCTGGTGGAGCGGGTGGAAGGCTTTTGCTCCAAGGCGGAATGGAAGCGCGCCTATGATGAAATCAACGCCTTTGAACAGCAGCAGGTCGACGCGGGCACGAACATCGTAAAGCTGTTCGTCCACATCACCCAGGAAACGCAGGATGAGCAACTGGCGCAGCGGCTCGACACGCCCTGGAAACGGTGGAAGACGGGCGTGGATGATTACCGTAACCGCGCGCGACGGGCGGACTATCTCGACGCGTTGGGTGACATGTTTGCCAAAACCGACAGCAAATATGCGCCCTGGCAGATTATCGATAATAATCACCGCAAGGCGGGACGCATCGCAGCGATGAAGCATGTGGCCCAGACTTTGGAAAAGCTGGTGCCGATGGACTTCCCCGATCCCGACCCGGAAGTTGTCAAGCTGGCGCAACAGGCCTTTGGCTATAAATCATCATAAAAGTTATTAAAAACAACGCATTGTCACAGAAGTGTCATAGAAACCTAACCTGGCGTTTACCAGTTTCACGCTAACCGGCGTTCATGCACAAGACTACGGCGCCTGACCACCTGAATGACAATCCGTCCTGTGATGGGGTGACAAGCGGACTGCACCTGATCGCGTCCGCCCCGACCATCCGGCTGGGCCAGCCACTCAGTGAGGCGGTAGACCATTTCCAGCATGACCCGCATCTGCGACTGCTGCCGGTGCTGGACGCGCAGGACCGGCCGGCGGGCGCCATTTACGAATGGGACATGCGGCGCATATTGTTCAATCCCTTTGGCCATGCGTTGCTGCGCAATCCCAGTTTTGGGGGACGACTGGACGATCATGTCCGGCGCTGCCCCGTGGTGGCACGCGACGCCAGCGTCGAGGCACTGATCGATGTCTATGCGGCGCAGGGCGCATCCTGCGAAGGGTTGATCATTGTAGAACGCGGGCGCTACGCCGGGGTCGTGGGTGGACCGCTTTTGCTGGGGCTGACGGCTGAGCGCGACGCCCGGCTGGCGGTTGCACGAGCGTCGCGACTGGAACGGATCACCGGCGAAAGCGCCACCTTCCGCAGCGACATAGAGGCGTTGGCCGCCGAACTGGTGCGGGTGGCGGACATGCTGTCGGGCTTTTCGGTCGAAGCGGCCGAACAGGCCGTGGCCAACAGTCAGGCGGCAGGCGAAATGGCGATCGCGGCTGCCCAGACCGCAGATTCATTGTCTGGAATTGCTGCTTCGGGCAGGGATCTGGGGCCGTTGTTCCTATCGATAGAAGAAGAAGTGCGTGAGGCGGGCAAGGCTCTGCACGCAGCCGTGCAACAGGCGCGGCTGGGGTCGGCGGATAGCCAGGCGTTGATCGTCGAAGCCGACGGTATCGGTGAAATCACGGCAGTGATTGACGGCATCGCCAGGGCGACGACGACATTGGCGCTGAACGCCGGGATCGAGGCGGCGCGCGCGGGCGAGGCTGGCCAGGGCTTTGCAGTCGTCGCGCGCGAGGTAAAGGCGCTGGCCGCGCAAACGCGTGAAGCGGCGGCGCAGATTGCGGGGCGCATTGGCCATATTCGCGAAAGCGTCGGCAATGTTGCGGCGGGGCACGCCCATATGGATGCCGCAATCGCGACGGCGGATCGGCTGGCCGCATCGGTTTTCGATGCTGTGGCGCGGCAGGGTGCCTTTAGCCGGACCATAGCCGCTAGGGTGGCCGAAGCAGGCGCGTCGAGCGACCATATCCGTTCGCGGGCGAGCGAGATCAGCGCCAGCGCAACCGCTGCGGCGGATGGCGCGCGGGCGATGGGCAGCACCGCTTGCCGTCTGGCGGACGAAACGCGTCGACTGGATGCGCGGGCCAGCAGCTTCATTCGCGCGATCAAGGCCGCCTGACGCGCAAATCATGCTGGCGCGCGCCGCAAATGCAGCTAGTCTGGCTTTCCATATATAAGGGAGAGGACCGCATGCTCGTCATGTTCGTAGGCGCCGATCGTACCGAAACCGCTATCAACGCTGCGCAGGTGACTTTCGTATCGTCCGTCAATGAAGGCACGCGCATCCGCTTTGGCGAAGGGCGCAGCGTCACCGTGACAGAGCCGATCGGCGAAGTGTTGAACAGCCTCAACCAGGCGCTACGGCCACATGACTAGGCCGCGGCCTTAAGTCCATACTGCCTCATATTGCGGTTCGCCCTCGGCCCGGACGCGAAGCGGGAACTGATCAGTCCGGGTAGCGGATCGCAATCACTTCATATTCCTTTTCGCCCGCTGGCAGGATGACCCGGCGCAAGTCACCGATTGCCGCCCCGCGCAGTGCGCGGGCGATGGGTGATCCCCACCCGATTCGCCCGGCGCTGGCGTCGGTTTCGTCATTGCCCAGGATCGTGACGGTGCGATGCTGGTCGTCATCGTCCGCGATAGTGACGGTGGCGCCGAAATAGACCTTGTCCTTGTCCGGCTGCTGGCGGGGATCGACGACCTTGGCATCCTTCATTTTCCTGGAAAGGCGACGCAACTGGCCATCGATTTCGCGCATCCTCTTGCGTCCGTAGAGATAGTCGCCATTCTCGCTACGGTCGCCATTGCCCGCCGCCCAGCTGACGATCTCGACCACGCGCGGGCGTTCGACGCCCAACAGCTGGTCATATTCCGCCCGCAGCTTCGCAAAGCCTTCGGGCGTGATGTAGTTGGGATGGGCGGGGTTCATTGCTTCTCTTTACCCGCCAGGACGCGCCGCACGCAATTTGGTTCGTATGGTGGACGCAGAGCGGTGATCCCTGCGTCCGCTGTTCCGGCGTCCGGCGAACCGGTTCAGCCCGGCGTCTGCTTGCCCAGATATTTGGACAGCGGCGTGTTCGATCCCCGGAAACGGGCGCGTTCAGGGTTCATCGCTTCATAGACAACCGCATTTTCCAGCACGCGCTGCACATAGTTGCGCGTTTCGAAAATGGGGATCTGTTCGATCCAGCGCAGCATGTCCGCGCCGGGCAGGCGGGGGTCGCCATTGGCCCGAAGCCACCGGTTCACATTGCCCGGCCCGGCATTATAGGCCGCGACGGCCAGGGGATAGCTGCCACCATAATAGTCCAGCATCCGCTGGAAATAGGATGATCCCAACATGATGTTGTAGCTGGTGTCGGTGGTCAGCGACCCTGCACTATAACCCAGGCCCAATTTGCCCGCCTGTTCACGCGCCGTGCCCGGCATCAACTGCATCAGGCCGCGCGCGCCCGCATGGCTAACGGCGGCGCGGTCGAACTGGCTTTCCTGCCGGGCGATGGCGTGAACCATGGTCCAGTTATATTGCGCCGAAGGAGGGACGGGGACGCGCGGGAAGGCGCTTTCGCCATAGCCGGTAAGGCCGCTCGACACGGCGCGACGTCCGACCATCACGCCCATGTCGGGACGACCGATGCTCTTGGCGAGTTCAGCGGCCAGATAGTGATCGCTGTCGCTGTCGGCGTTGTTCGCGATGGCGCGGGCGAATTTGCTCTGGTCCTCCCAATAGCCCATCTGTCCCAGCGCCTTGACGGCGCGCACCACCGACCGGTTGTTGAACGCCGCGCGGTCCGCCGCGGAAAGCTCTACGCCACGCTCTACCAGCGCGGGCGCGGGCACCGGGCGGCCTAGCCGTTCAAGTGCGAGCTGGCCGTAAAACTGATCGGGAAAGACGGACGCCTGCCCAAAATAGCTGTTGGCGCTGGCCTTGTCGCCCGCCGCCAATGCAGCGCGCCCAGCCCAATAATAGCCCTTTGACTGGGTCTGTGGCGACCGCGCCGCCGTGGCGTAGCGGCGGAACATCGCTGCGGCATCGGCTGGGCGATTGAGATTATAGAAGGCGGTCGAACCCGCCAGCCAGGCGAGGCTGGTATAATCGTCGCGTTCACCGATCGGGCGACCGCTGACATCGGTGCCGGGCGCATAGGCGTCGTCCACCTTGCTCGCGATGCCGTAAGCGAAGCTCCACTGACTGTCATTGGCTGCAGCCCGCGCGTGGGTCAGCAGGACTTCATACCATTTTTCCGCGTTGCCCGGCCGGAAGCTGAGTGCAGGCCGATTGGCGAGATATTGCCGCCCGGCGATCCAATTGCCGGTGTTGAGCAGCCATGTTGCCTTGTCCGCCACGAACCCCGCGTCGGTCGCGCCGATGGCTTCGGCAACCTGCATCCGCGTGGCCGCATCGGGCGCTTTCTGGCGAAAGGCGATGCGCGCTTCATAGACCGGGCGGCGGGCTGGCGAGACATAGGCGAGCATGCGCTGAGCGCCCGCCATGTCGTTGGCCCACAGCAATATGTCGGCGCGCTGATCATGTTCGGCGCTGGTCCAGCCGGAACCGAACAGCGAGAGCAGCCGCATCTCGTCATCCGGGGCCAGCGATCCGCCGACCCAGGCGTTGCGAGCGGCGACCCGCGCCTCGTTCATCCGACCGGTCTGCATCAACGCCATCGCGTTGCGGGCATGGCCGACGGCGGTGCGCGCCGGAAAACGGGCAAAGAAGGCCGCGACCTGCCGGGCGTCGTAGCTGTTGGGGTTGATCCCGGTTTCCGCCAGCCTGCGCATCCGGTCCTCACCGGGCCAACCCGGATTGGCCATGATGAAGTTGGCATAGGTGGAAAAGCCCAGCCCATCGCTCTGCTGCAGCGTGCGCCACTGGCTGATGGTTGCCGCGACGGAGGAATCGGTCGCGACGCCGACTCGCCCGCTGACTTCATTCCATGAAGCTGGTCCGGTCGCGGGGGGAAGCGGCTGGACAACCGCGCCGCGGGGATAGGCCGGTTGACCGGTGGAAGCGGTCATGTCGGTCTGCGCGCTGGCGCCGACGGCAAAAAGAAGAAAAGCAATCAAGGGGATACGTACCAATGCAGTTTCAGGAAGGCGAGTCGACAGCATAGTGGACATGATCGCAATTCCAACCTTATCAGGCTCTGAATGACGCGCTATAGCGCGGCGTCGCCCTCATCTCGACATAGTGCCCCGGAATCCCGGCGAATTGAAGGAGTTTATGCATGTTTTCCGGGTCGATTCCGGCGCTGGTCACGCCATTTCGCGACGGAACGGTGGACGAAGCAGCCTTTCGCGCGCTCGTCGACTGGCAGATCGACGAAGGTAGCAGCGCGCTGGTCCCATGCGGCACCACCGGCGAAAGCGCGACCATGACGGTGGATGAGCATAATCGCGTCATCGCCATCTGCGTCGACCAGGCCGCGGGGCGCGTGCCGGTCATTGCCGGATGCGGGTCCAACGACACCAGGATCGCGCTAGAACATATGTATGCGGCGCAGGCGGCGGGGGCGGATGCGGCGCTGGTGGTCGCGCCTTATTATAACAAGCCCAATCAGGAAGGCGTCTATCAGCATTTCGCCTATCTCGCCCAGCGGTGCGAACTGCCGATCCTGCTCTATAATGTGCCGACGCGCACTATTACCGACATCTCCGTGCCGGTCATCCACAGGCTGGCCGAGGAATATCAGACCATCGTCGGGATCAAGGACGCCACCGGAAATCTGGGGCGGGTCACCGCGCAGCGCCTCGCTTGCGGGCCGGACTTCTGCCAGTTGTCCGGGAATGACGAAACCGCGCTTGGATTCAACGCCATGGGGGGTACAGGCTGCATCTCCGTCACGGCGAATGTCGCCCCGCGCCTGTGCGCCCAGTTTCAGGCGGCCTGCGCGGCGGGCGACTGGAATGGTGCATTGGCGCTGCAGGATCGTCTTTATCCGCTGCATGACGCGTTGTTCAGCGATTCTTCACCCGGGCCGGTCAAATATGCGCTCACCCGGGTGCGGTCCGACATGTCAGGCGATGTCCGCCTGCCGATTACCTGGCCGTCGGAAGCAAGCCGCGCCGCGGTCGATCGCGCCCTGGAAATCGCGGGTCTGGTCTGACCGCGCGGCGGCACTATATGGTGAAGTGAGTTAGTTAATCCGATATGGCCCGCCCCCGTCCTGAAACCTTCGACAAGAAGAAGATCGTCGCCGAAAACCGGCGCGCGCGTTTCGAATATTTCCTTGAGGATGTGTTCGAGGCAGGCATCGCGCTGCAAGGGACGGAAGTGAAGTCGCTCCGTTTCGGCGAAGGGAATATCGCGGAAAGCTATGCCGAGGTGAAGGGCGAGCAGGTGTGGCTGGTCAACAGCAACATCCCCGAATTCAGCCACGGCAACCGCTATAATCATGAGCCCAAGCGGCCCCGCAAGCTGCTGCTGCATGAGCGGGAGATCGCGCGCATGCACGGCGCTGTAGAGCGCAAGGGCATGACCCTTGTCCCCTTGAGCATCTATTTCAACAGCCGGGGCAGGGCGAAGGTCGAACTGGCCCTGGCCAAAGGCAAGAAGACCCATGACAAGCGCGAAACCATAAAAGAACGCGACTGGAAGCGCGATCAGCAGCGTATTTTGAAAGAGCATCGCTGATGAGCAATCGCTTCACCCGCTGGTGGCATGCCAATGCACCGACGCGCGAATCGCTGGAAGATAATCGTTTCATCGCCCCCGTGGCGCATCGGGTGCTTGAGCCGTCCCTGTGGCGCTTTACGCGCCGGTCGGTCCCACGCGGCGTGGCGCTGGGCCTGCTGGTCGGTATCTTTCTGCTAATTCCCGGCATCCAGATTGCGGGGGCGGCCCTGTTGGCGCTCCCTTTTCGCGCCAATATTCCCGTTGCCGCCGCCATGACGTTCCTGTCCAATCCGGCAACCACGCCGCTGTTCCTGATGGCGTCGGTCTATATCGGGAACTGGATGCTGGGGCGGACGGCGGACGCGTCGGGTTTTATGGCGCTGGTCAATGACCATGCCACGATCCGCCAGTGGGTGGCCTGGCTGTTTTCGGAAGCCGCGCCCGCCATGCTGTTTGGCCTCGCCCTTATCTCCATCGCCTTTGCCGTCGTCGGCTATTTCCTGGCGGACTGGATCTGGCGGCATCGCATGGGCCGTAAATGGCATGCGCGTAAATTGAGGATTGGCAAGTCACCCGAAAGCAGCGCATTGGAAGAAATCGCTCGCGTCTGACGGCGGGCGATGCAGTCCAGTGTCGTTTAAGGGGGGACGCCGGTCATGGCCGCGCGGGTGAAGAGGGATGAGGAAGCGTGGGCCGGTGAACAACCGTCCCGTTTCGCCCTGCCGCTCCTGGTCCTGGCAGCGTTGGTTTCTGCCGCTATTGTCATCTACGCGGCGGGCGACGCTGTACTGGCAGCGGGGTTCGCTGCTACTGTCCTGGCCCTTGCTGCATTGCTCAGCTGGTATCATCGCCTCGCTTTTTCTGAAACCACCGAAGGCGAAGTTGCGCCGGACTGGACCGTTGCGCGCGCGGCGGCGGATGCTTCGGGCATGGCGATTGCGGTCACGGACCGATCGGGACGGCTGGTGTGTGCCAGCGACAGGTTCGGTGAGTGGTTTCCCGGCTTTCCCGCACCGCCCAATATCACCACCGACCCGACCCTGCTCGACAGCCTGAGCGCGGCTGCGCGTCTTGCCTGGCGCGACGGCGATGGAAGGGTGGAAGGGTTGACCCAGGGCGCCTTGCGGCTGGACGTCGATGTGTGCCGCACCGGGCGGGCGGAGGATTATCTGCTGTGGCGCTTTTCGCCGGTGCGGCAGCCGAGCGCGCTGGATGATGTCCATCGCCTGCTGACCGGGGAAGCGGGCCGCCAGATGGGCGAAGCGGGCGTCATGGCGGTGATGATCGGCGGCGAAGGACGCATCCGGGCAGCGAACGGCGCATTCCTGCTGCGCGCGGCCGGGCGGATCGACGCCAATATCACGGGCCGCGATTTCGCAACCCATATGCGGGTCGATGACAAGGGGCAGCTGTTCCTGGCGCGGGAGGAGTCCGGGGGGCTGCCGCTGCGGCTGCTGCAGGTGCCGCTGCGCCGCGCGGTCCAGCCGGGCGCGACCCAGGGTGGCGGGCAGGATGGTCCCATGCTTTTGCTGCTGATCGATGAACCGGCCGGTAGCGCGGGTGGTACGACCTCGCTTTCCTACATCGAAACGCTTCTTTCGCTGCTGCCCTTCGGCCTGGCCATGGCCGACCGCGATGGGCGGATATTGTTCCTGAACGGCGCTTTTTCGCGTGCCGCCGGGCTGAAGCGCGGCGACAAGCCGGTTTATCCCGGCGATCTGGTCGCGCGTGAGGATCAGGCGGCGGTGGCCGACGCGGTGCGCCGCTTTGCCGTCGGGCCGCAAATGTCGGGCGACATCGCCGTTCGGATGCGGGATCAGCCGGACGAGCCGACCGCGCTCAGCCTCGCCGGGGTGCGCGGCCTGGGCGAAGCGGCGGTGTTGCTCAGCCTCAAGGACAATAGTGAGGAAAGCAAGCTCAAGCGGCAGGTCGCGCAAGCGACGAAGATGCAGGCGATCGGCCAGCTGGCGGGCGGCGTCGCCCATGACTTTAACAATATCCTGACCGCTATCATCGGTCATTGCGACCTGATGCTGATGCGCCACACGCCGGGCGACAGCGACTATGACGACCTTCAGCAGATCAAATCGAACAGCAATCGGGCGGCGGGGCTGACCCGGCAATTGCTCGCCTTTTCCCGCCAGCAGACATTGCGTCCGCAGGTATTGCAGTTGCCCGACATCGTCGCGGACGTATCCAACCTGTTAAAGCGTCTGCTGGGCGAAGCTGTGAAACTGGAAGTCAGCCATGGCCGCAACCTGGGCGCGGTGCGGGCCGATCCGGGACAGCTGGAACAGGTGATTGTCAACCTGGCCGTCAACGCTCGTGACGCCATGGTCGATGGCGGCACCCTCAACATCCAGACCTATGCCGTGCCCGCCGCCAAGGTGCGGGACCTGCGGCAGGAAATCCTGCCCGCCGCCGACTATACGGCGCTGCGCGTGTCCGACACCGGGCTGGGCATTCCGCCCGACATATTGTCGAAAATCTTCGAACCCTTTTTCACGACCAAGGAACTGGGCAAGGGGACCGGCCTGGGCCTGTCCACCGTCTACGGCATCGTCAAACAATCGGGCGGATACATCTTTGCCGAATCGGAATTGGGGCGGGGGGCGAGCTTCGTCATTTACCTGCCCGTCTATCAGGGCGCCGATGTTGAACAGACGGCCCAGCCCAAAACCCCGATCCGCCGCAGCGAAACCTGGGGCAGCGGGACCGTGCTGCTCGTCGAGGATGAGGATATGGTTCGCGCCGTCGCCGAGCGGGCATTGTCGCGCCAGGGATATAAGGTGCTGACCGCCAACGACGGCGAACAGGGTCTGGAAGTGCTGGCCGGCGGCGAAAAGATCGACCTGCTGATTTCGGATGTCGTCATGCCCAATATGGATGGCCCATCCATGGTGGCCCGTGCGCGTCATAGCCATCCCGACCTACCGGTGCTGTTCATGTCGGGCTATGCTGAGGAACAGCTGCGCAAATCGATCGACATCGCCAATGTCGCTTTCCTGCCTAAACCCTTTTCCGTCAGCCAGTTGGCCGAAGCCGCGCGCGACGCACTGGCGATGAACCCCGCTGCGGAATGAACTTCTCGTTCGATCAAGCGATTATACTGTGCACCGGTCCGTCGATCGGATAGCGACGCATAACGACATAAGGGGACCGCGTGCATGGCTGAAGGCAAGACCATCCTGATCGTTGAAGATGAAGTGATGATCGGCATGATGCTTGAAGATTATCTCGAAACGCTGGGCTACGGCTTGCATGCAATCGCCGTGTCGGTCGAAGAAGCATGCGACCATGCGCGCAAGGGTGGGTTCGATGCGGCGCTGGTCGATTGCAACCTGCAGGGTGAAAAAAGCTGGCCTGTCGCCGACATATTGGCGGAAAACGGCATACCCTTCATCTTCGCCACCGGCGGTATCACCGACGACGTGCCGCAAGGACATGCAGACCGTCCGACGCTGGCCAAACCCTATACGATCGGGGCTGTGGACAGGGCGTTGGGGAAGGTGCTTTCAGCCGAATAGGAAATTTCTGTTCCTATCTTGTTCTACGCGAACAAACAGGATACATCGTGCTGGCGCCGACCAATTGGCGCGATCCGCTTGACAGGGGATAGGCCGATGACCGCAATGCTCTCACTTATCGATTCCAAGAAGACAGGTACAATGGACAGACAGAAAGCATTGGAAGCGGCCCTTTCCCAGATCGACCGCGCCTTCGGCAAAGGCTCGGCGATGAAGCTGGGCAGCCGCGAGAAGATTGAGATCGAATCGATTTCGACCGGGTCGCTGGGACTGGATATCGCGCTTGGTATTGGCGGCCTGCCGCGCGGGCGGATCGTTGAAATTTACGGGCCGGAAAGCTCGGGCAAGACGACGCTCGCCCTGCACGCCATTGCAGAGGCGCAGAAGACGGGCGGCGTAGCGGCCTTTGTCGACGCCGAACATGCGCTCGACCCCGCTTATGCCAAGAAACTGGGCGTCGATATCGACGAATTGATCGTGTCGCAGCCTGATACGGGCGAACAGGCGCTGGAAATCGTCGATACGCTGGTGCGGTCGAATGCCATCGACGTGCTCGTGATCGACTCGGTCGCGGCACTGGTGCCCCGCGCGGAAATCGAAGGTGAAATGGGCGACAGCCATGTCGGCCTGCAGGCGCGCCTGATGAGCCAAGCGCTGCGCAAGCTGACCGGCTCGATCTCGCGCTCGAAATGTCTGGTGATCTTCATCAACCAGGTGCGCATGAAGATCGGCGTCATGTACGGTAACCCCGAAACGACGACCGGCGGCAACGCGCTCAAATTCTATGCGTCGGTCCGGCTCGACATCCGCCGCACCGGCCAGATCAAGGATCGCGACGACATCGTCGGCAACGCGACCCGTGTGAAGGTGGTGAAGAACAAGGTCGCACCGCCTTTCAAGCAGGTGGAATTCGACATCATGTATGGCGAAGGCATTTCCAAGATCGGCGAAATCCTGGACCTTGGCGTCAAGGCCGGCGTGGTCGAAAAATCGGGTGCCTGGTTCTCCTACGATTCCGTCCGCATCGGCCAGGGCCGGGAAAACGCCAAGACCTTCCTCAAAGGGAATCCCGAAATGGCCGACCGCCTGGAAAAGGTGATCCGCGGCAAGACCGAGGAAGTCGCCGAAGCGATGATGACCGGACCCGAACCGGAGGATGACGGCGAATAAGCGCCGGGCGCGGCCTGACAGCCGCTTCCTCACTCCTCTGAAAAGGCCCGCCCGCGCATTTACGCAGGGCGGGCCTTTTTACGTGGCCTTTCATCTCACCCCTTTTGCGGCTCCTTTTGCGCTGGATAAATCTGGCTTTTGTCCGCTTCCTTCGCGGCGTAGAGGGCTTCGTCTGCTGCTTTCATGGACGTAGCGGTACGCCAATATACGGACGCTCAAACTTCCGTTTCCCGAACGGCTCCTTCCCTGCGGCACTTCCATTGACAGGCTTTCCTATAAATCCGAAAAGAACATATAGAGAACATTCATATGGTCGAGTCGGTGAAGACGCTTGCAGCCCTCAGGCGGCAGATCGCATCGCTGGAAGGAATTCCGGTCGCGAAAGCCGGTGCACCCGTTGTCACGGGGCATGAGCCCTTTGACCGGGCCATGCAAGGCGGCCTGGCGCGCGGCCGCGTGCATGAGCTGTTCGGTAGTGACGAAGATGAAGGAGCGGTTGCCGGTTTTTCGCTGATCCTTGCTCATCTGGCGGCGGGGGATGCGCCCTTATTTTGGCTGCGTGCCGCCAAGGGAGGGGTGGCGCAGCCCTATGGCCCGGGGCTGGCGGCGTTGGGGATTGATCCATCCCGGCTGCTGATCGGGGTGATGAAGGATGAGGCGTTGCTGTTGCGGGCGGCAGTTGATGCGCTGCGTTGCCCGGCGCTGGGAGCGCTCGTCATCGAACTGCGTGGGCGCGCGCCCCTGCTGGACCTGACCGCCAGCCGCCGTCTGGCGCTGGCGGCGGAGACGTCGGGGGTGACCGCCTTCGTGCTGCGGATTGGCGGCGATCCGGTGCCGAGCGCGGCGGAGACACGGTGGCGGGTGGAGGCTGCGCCATCCGTGCCGTTGCCGGGCAATGCGCCGGGCATGAGCGCCTTTTCGCTTAGCCTGCTGCGCCGCCGTTCCGGCCCGGATGGCATTACGTGGCGGATGGTGTGGAATGCCGAGCGGGGAGATTTTGGAGAAGAGTGCGATGAACGCCATGAGCATGGATGGGCCAGCGGAGGACGCGCTGACGAGGCGGCGCTACCTAGCGCTGTGGTTCCCCTTCCTGCCGGTCGACCGGCTGCGCATCGCGCGGCCTGATCTGTGGCAAGCGCAGGCCGGCGCCGGGCCGGTTGTCATCATGGAGGCCGTGCGCGGGGCCATGCGCCTTGTGACGCCGGATGCCGATGCGCTGGCGTTGGGCCTGAGCGCGGGCATGACTCTGGCCGATGCGCGGGCGCAGGAGCCGGATCTGGTCAGCTTCGAAGCAGATCCTCATGCCGATCAGGATTGGCTGGAGCGGCTGTGCGACGGATGCGCGCGCTATACGCCTATGGCTGCGATCGATCCGCCGCATGGGCTGATGCTGGACATCACCGGCTGCGCGCATCTGTGGGGCGGGGAGGAAGCGTTGGCGCTTGAGGCAGCGGACCGTTTCGAACGGCATGGCATGGAAGTGCGCTACGCCATTGCGGGAACGCCGGAAGGAGCACATGCGCTGTGCCGTTTTTCCGCAGGCCCTGCGCCGGACGAAGAGGCCGCCCTGCGCCGCCTGCCGATCGAGGCGCTGGGGCTGGAGCAGGACAGCGGCGTTGCGCTGCGCCGTGCGGGCCTGCGCACCATCGGCGATCTGGCGGCGCGCCCCGCCGCGACACTCGCCGCGCGTTTTGGTGAGGAAGCGGTGGACGCGCTGCACCGCTTGCTGGGGCTGGACCAGCGCCCGCTCGCGCCGCGCCGCCCCCGCACAGCGGTTCGTATCGAGCGCCGTTTCGCCGAACCGATGGGCAGCACCGCCTACGCGCTCAAGGTGCTGGAAGACATGGCCGCCGAAGCAGGCGAGCGGCTGGGCGAGCGCGGGCAGGGAGGACGCCGGTTCGAAGCGATGTTCTTTCGCAGTGACGGTCTTGCCTTCCCATTGCGCATGGAAACCAGCCTGCCGGTGCGTGATGCGCCCGCGATCATGCGGCTGGTACAGGAGCGGATCGACAGCCTGGCCGATCCGCTTGATCCCGGCTTCGGCTTCGACATGCTGCGCCTTAGCGTGCCGCAGACCGAGCCGATGGCCGCGACCCAACTGGCGTTGGAAGGAGGAGAGGCCAAGCGCGAGGAAGCGGTGGCTGCGCTGGTCGATCGGCTGTCCGTCCGGGCTGGCCGCAACCGCATCCAGCGGTTGGAACCGCGCGACAGCCATATTCCCGAACAGGCGCAGCTTGCACTGCCTGCGATCGAAAGCCGCACGCCGTCCAGCTGGCCACGTCAGGGAGAACCGGGCGACCCGCCGATGCGCCCCATTCACCTGTTCGACCCGCCCCAGCCGATCGAGGTGGTGGCGCAGGTGCCCGACGGCCCTCCGCATCATTTCCGCTGGCGGCGGACAGCCCATGAAGTGACCCGCTATGAAGGGCCGGAACGGATCGCGCCCGAATGGTGGAAGGCGAAGGACGGCGCACTGGTGGGCGAAGGTGCGGGCATGACGCGCGACTATTACCGGATCGAGGATGCGCGCGGTCGCCGCTACTGGATCTTCCGCCATGGCCTTTATGGCACGGAGGCGCGGCACCCCGGCTGGTACATCCACGGCCTGTTCGCATGAAACGCGGCAAGGGGCCTGATCCGTCCAAGCCCAAATCCCCCGACCGGCGGGAGTTGGATATGATTGAGGAAAGGGAGAGGAAGCGGCAAGAGCAGCCTGTAAAGCCGCCAGCGTCAAGAGAAGGCCCAGCCTTCGCCGAATTGGGCGTCATGTCCAATTACAGCTTTCTGCACGGCGCCTCACACCCCTCAGATATTGTCGCACAAGCCAATCATCTGGGGTTTCGCGCCATTGGTATTGCCGACAGGAACAGCGTGGCTGGCGTGGTGCGCGCCTATGTCGCGTTGCGTGACGCGCCGGAAAAGGCGCGCGCCGCCATGATCAAAGAGAAGGAAGAGAGAGGTGAAGCGGCCGAGCTGACTGCCGAGGAAGAGGCGGCCTGTCACACCGATCTGCGTCTGGTGGTGGGCGCTCGTCTGGTCTTTGTCGATGGCACGCCTGACATTCTGGCCTATCCCAAAAGCCGCCTTGGCTGGGGACAGCTCACCCGTCTGTTGACCAAAGGCAATATGGAGGCGGTGAAGGGAGATTGTATTCTTACCTTCAGTGATTTGCTTAGCCATCTTGAGGACCTTCTGTTGATTGTCCTGCCGCTTTCCACGGCCCGGCCACAAGAGGCGCACAAGGCTCCCCCTGATTATCCTTCCGGTGATGAGGCGTTGCCCATTTCCCACCTGAAACTGGTGCCGCCCGCCTCTCCGCCCACATGGCAGGATGCATTGCACCGGTTGCAGGACAAAGCGCCGGGACGCGTATGGCTTGGCCTCACCATGCGCTATCAGGGGCGCGACCGCCGCCATGCTGCCGCTGTTCAGGAGACTGCTCGTGAGGTGGGCGTGCCAGTCATCGCGACCAATGATGTGCTGTATGCCGAAGCGGCATCGCGGCCATTGCAGGACGTGCTCAGCTGCATTCGCGATGGCGTGACACTCAAGCAAGCGGGGCGGCGATTGGAAGCGCATGCCGAACGCCATCTCAAGTCCCCCATCGAAATGGCCCGGCTCTATGCCGCCTGTCCGCAAGCGCTGGCTGAAACGATCCGGTTTGTCGACCAGATCGACTTCGTCCTTACCGATCTCAAATATGAATATCCTCATGAGCCAGTTCCGCCAGGCTGGTCACCCGATGATTGGCTTGAGGATATGGTCCGCAAAGCGGCGGTGAAACGTTATGGTCCCTCGTTGCCTTCAAAAGTGGAGAAGTTGATCGAAGAGGAACTCCACCTCATCCGCAGACAAAATTATGCCTATTACTTCCTGACCGTTCACGATCTGGTCCGTTTCGCCCGCGCACAAAAGCCGCCTATCCTCTGCCAAGGGCGGGGGTCCGCCGCCAATTCCATCGTCTGCTTCCTGCTGGGCGTTACTTCCGTCGATCCTGTGAAGCACGACCTGCTCTTTTCCCGTTTCGTGTCGGAAGAGCGCAACGAACCGCCCGACATCGACGTCGATTTCGAACATGAGCGACGTGAGGAGGTGATGCAATATATCTACCGCCGCTACGGGCGCGAGCGGGCGGGGATCGCCGCGACCGTCATCCATTATCGCTCCCGCAGCGCTCTGAGAGAAGTGGCGAAGGTGCTGGGCCTTAGCGAAGATATCGCGGTGCGCCTGTCGAGTACCGTCTGGGGCAGTTATTCAAGCGATCTGGGGGATGGGCGTTTCATCGATGCGGGCTTTTCCCTCGACAATGCGGAGATCGTGCGGTTGCGATCGCTGGTTCAGCAGCTGATACGCGCGCCTTTCGCCCGGCATCTGTCCCAGCATGTCGGCGGCTTTGTGCTGACCCAGAACCGGCTGGATGAAACGGTGCCCATTCATAATGCCGCGATGCCCGATCGTAGCTTCATTGAATGGGACAAGGACGATATCGATGCACTGGGCCTGATGAAGGTCGATGTGCTCGCGCTCGGCATGTTGAGCTGCATTCGCAGGGCTTATGAATTGATGCGGCGTCATGATCTGGGGGATCATGACCTGACCGTCGATCTCGATTCCGAAGACCCTGCTGTTTACGCCATGCTGCAGAAGGGGGACAGCATCGGCGTGTTCCAGGTGGAAAGCCGTGCGCAGATCAACATGCTGCCGCGCTTGAAGCCGGAAAATCTTTACGACCTGACGGTGCAGGTTGCGATCGTAAGGCCCGGACCGATCGAGGGCGATATGGTGCATCCCTATCTGCGGCGACGGGCGGGTATTGAGAAGCCGGAATTTCCTTCGCCTAGCCCACCGCATAATCCCAACGAATTGCGAGAGTTGTTGAAGTACACCTACGGCGTCCCCCTGTTCCAGGAACAGGCGATGAAGCTCGCCATTGTCGCTGCCGAATTCACACCGTCGGAAGCCAATCAGCTGCGTCGGTCGATGGCGACGTTTCGCCAGGTCGGGGGCATGGACAAGTTCAAGGAAAAGATGGTCGGCGGCATGGTGCGGCGCGGTTATGCACGCGATTTCGCTGAGCGTTGCTATAGCCAGATCGAGGGGTTCGGCAGTTACGGTTTTCCCGAAAGCCACGCCTTGTCCTTTGCCCGGCTGGTCTATGTGTCGGCCTGGATCAAATGCCATCAGCCCGCCGTGTTCGCCTGCGCGCTACTCAATTCCCAGCCGATGGGCTTTTATGCCCCCGCGCAGCTCGTCCGGGACGCGCGGGAACATGGCGTTGCCGTGCATGATGTGGACGTGAATATGAGCGGGTGGGACAATGCGCTGGAGCCGTTGCTGCGTTCGCGGAACGCGCGGCGGGGTGAGGGGGAAGGGCGGGCGCTGGCTTTGCGGCTGGGGTTCCGCCAGATCGATGGCTTTCGGGAGAGTTGGGCGGAGCAGCTGGCCGAGGCGCGGGAGGGGGGCCTGTTCACCAGCCTGGAGGATTTGGCGCGGCGGGCTGGGTTGCCTGCGCGGGCGTTGCGGCTATTGGCGGATGCGGACGCCTGCCGGTCGCTGGGACAGGACAGGCGAGCGGCGCTTTGGGAAGCGCGGCGGACACCATCGAATGAGCTGCCATTGTTCGCCGCTGCCCGCAAACGGGACCAGAAGGCGGCGGGAGAATTGGGGCAGGAGCCGGACGCGATGCTGCCCGCCATGCCGCTCGCCGAACAGGTCGCGGCCGATTACCAGATGACGCGGCTGTCGCTCAAAGGGCATCCGATGCAGTTCCTGCGTCCGGTCTTCGCAGCCGAGGGGGTGCTCAGCTGCGCGGAAACATCGGCCGCGAAAAACGGGACGAAGGTGCGGACGGCGGGCGTGGTGCTGGTGCGCCAGCGACCGGGCAAGGGCAATGCGGTCTTCATCACGATAGAAGATGAGACGGGCGTCACCAACATCCTGCTCTGGGCGCGCCTGTTCGAAATGCAACGGCGGCCGGTGATGGCGTCGCGGCTGATGCTGGTTGAGGGCGAGGTGCAACGGAGCAAGGAAGGCGTCGTCCACCTGATGGCGACCCGCGTGCATGATCGCACTGCCGAACTGTCGCGCCTGTCGGACACGCATCGACCGCAAATCGCCCTTTCCAGGGCTGACGAGTTCGTTCACCCCCAACATCCACGCACGTCCAGTCACCCCCGCAACGTGCGGATACTACCCAAGTCGCGGGACTTTCATTGAGCTTTGGAATAATCCCGGCCTCAATAATCCTTGGAATAGCGCAGGTTGGCCGACGATCCGGCATTGGTGCCGGTTTTCGACAGCAGGCTCAGCGTCTTTGACAGCGAGATTTCCAGCTGTGTCGCGGTGAAGCCCTTGGGGTCGGTGATAATCTCCACATAGATATTGTTGGAAATGCGTTGCCCCACGGCGAGCGATGTGCCGCGCCCCGTCGCATCGTCACCGCCGACGATGCCGATCCGGTCGATGCCCGACGCATTCTGCAACTTGCCCATCGGGTTAAGCCCGCCGCCTCCCCCGCGCAGGCCGTTCAGCGCCGCCGCCAGCTGCACCGCCTGTGTCGCTGACAGGTTCGCGACATTGTCGCCGAACAGGATGCGCGACAGGATTTCATCCTGCGGCAGTGTTGGCGTCGATACGAAGCTTATGTCGGGCCGCTGCGCGGTTCCGCTAACAGCGATCCCTGCCGTGACCGTGTCGATCCGGGTTTCGGCGCGGATCGCCAGCGTCGGGTTCATCATCGGCCCGTTGAAGTTGATGATCCCCTGTTCCAGTTCGAACTGGTGGCCAGAAAAGCTGTAGCGGCCCCGGATCACTTCGATCCGTCCGACGACGCGCGGGTCTGCCGTGGTGCCGGTGACGCGCATGCTGGTCTTCCATTCGGAATCCAGCCCCATGCCGGTCACGTAGATTTCATTGTCGGCGCGCACGCGAATGTCGAGCTTCCAGTTGGCGGGCCGTGCTGCCGTCTGCCGTCCGGCCAGTCGCTGATCCAGCAGATCGCTGCCTTCGCCCTTGCGCCGCACGCCGGTCAGCTGGCGGATTTCCGCCCCGCCTTGCCATGCGACGCGATAGCGGGTTTCGGGCAGCCACAGGTCGCCCTTTATCAATCCGCCATTGGCCGCACTGTTGGTGATGTTCAACGTGCCGGTCGCAACACTGGTGATCGCTTCGCTGCGAGCGAGCCGGGCGCGGTCCAGCTTTACCGCAATGTCCATCGGGTAACCGCTGTCCGCCGCCAGCCCCACCGTGCCACGCGCCTGCACCGTGCCGTCGCCCGCGCGGCCGGAAAAGTCGCGTATGTCGAGCCGGTCGTTGGTGAAGCGCCCGTCCAGCCGCATCTGGGTGACGCGGGTGCCGAACGTCTCATTCTCATAAGTAAGCGCGTTGGCGCGCACCAGGCCATTGAGGCGCGGGGCGCCCAGCCGCCCGCCGAAATCGGCCGCCACGGCAATCGGTCCGGTCAACTGCTGGTCGGCCAACCCGGCGAAGGAAAATAGCACATCGGCTGGTCCCGCATAACGGATGCCACCATCCAAAGGCGCCGACTGGAGTTGCTGCACCCATCCCGCGCCCGGTCCCGGCGGCGCCAGCGTCGCTACGAAGCGGCCCAATGTCGCATTGCCGCGCCGTATCAGGCCGCGCAGGTCGCCGCCCGCGCCCGACAGCTTACCCTCCATCGCCATGGATACGGGGTCGGATACGGCGGTCAGGCTGGAACGGCGGAAATCGCTGATCGCCAGCCGCGTGGTCGCAGTGGGGAAGGCGTTGCCGCTCTGCGCGAAGTCCAGCGATCCGGTCGCCTTGCCGCTGATGCCCAAACCCGGTGACGCCATGTTCAGGATCGCAAGGTCGAAATCCTTGAACCGGGCCTGCAAAGCCGTCTGCCCGCCGAAACGCCCGGCCAGGTCGACCCGCCCCTGCGGCAGCACCAGCGTGGCAGGTTCCAGCCGATATCCATCGCCCTCGATGCGGATGATCGCCGGGCGGGCAAAGCGGAACGGGATGTTGCTTGCCTTGCCTTCCAGCGCGACGGCATAGAGGCTGGGGCGCAGGGCGGCGTTGACGGCGATGGAGAAAGGCACCCCGGTCGAACCGTCGGCGACCAGCTGCGCCCGGCCACGCCCGCCTTGATAATCGATCCGCCCGCGCGCCTTGCGCACGACATATTCACCATAGGCGGCGTTGGCCATTTGGACGTCGGCCAGGATGCGGGGCTGGTCGGTCAGCACCATCGATGCGGTGACGATGGCGCGCCCTATCACGACCTGCGCTTCGCCCGGCAGCCGCGCATTGCTGGCGGTGGCGTCGACATTGATGCCCTGCGCTTTGCCAACGGCGGAAAGGCGCACAGTGCCATTGATGCCCGACCCGTTCATCGCCAGCTGCCCGGAAAAAGGCCCGGCTGCGCTCTGCTGCAAGCGCCCGTTCATATCGACCCCGGCAAAGCGCGCTCGGCTAACGTCGATGGTCAGCGGCCCCCTGGCCGTGCGGATCAACACATTGGCGAAAAAGGGTCCATAGGGCGATCCGCCCGTCGCTTCCAGTCGATATCCCGCCGCTTCGCCGTTCAGTTTGGCGACGACATCGGTCAATTGCACGCCGACATTCGGGCGGTCGGCGCGCAATATGGCGCGGGGCCGTTCCATCGTCCCCCGCACGGTCAGCGCCAACGGTCCATATTGGTTGGACGTCGCGCGCGCATCGAATGCAATCGCGCCGTCGGTATCATAGCTGCCCGACCCTGAAAGGATGCGGAAATTGGGGGCCGCACCCTTCAGCCCGGCCAGCGTGAACTTACCCTCAGGCGTCATGCCCACGCGCCCGGACATCACCGCGTTGCCGCCCAGGAAGTCGCGCACCGACGCATTTTCCCAGCGCGCCGTCCGCACCCCGAACTTGCCCGACAGGCCGAAACCGCCCTTGGGGCCGGGGACCAGTTCCATGTCGGTCGTCAGGTTGACGATGCCCACGCCGTCGATGCGATAATCATTGACCCGGCCCTTCAGCGCCCCACGATAAATGGCGTTGTCGAGGTCGGCGAGCACGATAGCCGTCGCATCCACGCGGTCGCTATTGATCTTCAGATTGTCGCTGATCAGCTTTCCGGCGGCATAGGCAAAATCGCCCTTCACCCGCAGATTGTGCAACAGCCCGCCTGCCGCGGCATTCAGGCCAGTCACGCGCCTGGCGGTTGCATTCACCGGAATACGGATGCGGTCGGCGTCGATCACCGCCCGCCCGCTCGCCTTCAGCCCTTCGATGCCGGTCTGGTCGAACGCCAGCATCGCGGCGGTGATGTCATAATCGATGAAGGGCGTGGCCATCGGCCCGTCCAGAATGACCGACGCGCGCACATCCCGTCCGCGCACCTTTTCCATGATCGCGCCGGGCGTCAGCAGCGCGGCGTCGATCTTCAGACCGCTGAACCTGCTCGTGCCCAGGTCAATCAGTCCCTGCGCGCTCGCCGCAAGCGCTGGCGATCGCAGCGATCCTTTCAGATTTACGCGCCGTTCGTTCAGCCCGGCGAACAGATCGACAATCAGCGCGGGCGCGGTCAGCCGGTCCACCGTCCCGGCAAAGACCAGCCCCGGTCGCACGGGGCCCTTCGCCGTGAAATTGCCGTCCCGTGCGGCCAGCGCAATGTTCGCCAGTTCGCCCTTGGGGGTATTGGCTATGATCCGTCCGTCCCACGCCTGCCAGCTGCCCTTACCGTCCAGCGTTGCCGTCATGCCGTCGGTCAGGCCGCTCATCTTGGCGATCACACCGCCCTTGGGCGCCGTCAGCATCCCCTTCATCGCCAGCCGGTTCTGATCGGGCACGGCGTCCAGCCATGCCTGCAGCCGGTCGCCGCTATCGACCACCGCGTTGGCCGACAGCTGAGCGCGCCCGTCGGCAATATGGGTGACGCCATCAATGGCGATTTCGCGCTTCTCACCAATGACCGGCTTGGCCAGGACGAAACGGGCGATCTTCAACCGGTCGACGTCGATGTCGAGGTCGGGCAGGATCGGCGCATTAGGGTCGCTCTGCGTGACGTTGAATTGCGGACTTCGGGCCAGCACCACCAGCGGGCTTTCCAGCAGCCGGACGGAAATATGGTTGTTCAGGTAACGGAACGGACTCCATACGACATGGACGCGCGGGGACACTGCAAACGGCCCCTTGGGATCGCGCAGCACCAGGTCATGGATCACCATGTCGCTGTAGATCGACCCTTCGATGCGACCGACTTCGATCGCCATGCCCGATTCCAGTTTCAGCGCGGCGATCTGGCGGATCAGGAATTTCTTGCCCGGTTGGGTATTCAGGGCCAGCAGCAACCCAGCGACCAGCACGGCCAGCGCAGCGACCAGCCCGGCGGCTCCGATGACAATCTTTTGCCACAAGGGGCGGCCCTCACGAACCGCAGCCGTTTCCGTCTCGACAGCGGGCGGGGGTGTTTCTTCCACCATCAAAATGCCTGCCCGATACCGATATAGAGGGTGAATTTGGATTCGCCCGGCTGCCGGTTGATCGGCATGGCGATGTCGGCGCGAAACGGGCCGAAATTGGTGTAGAAACGGCCACCAAGCCCGACGCCATAGCGAATGTCGGAAAAGCCCGGCATAGAGCTTTCATAGACCTGCCCCGCATCGACGAAGGCGACGACGCCATAATCGCCAAAGCGGTAGCGACCCTCCACCGCGAATTCGTTGACTGACCGGCCACCGACCGGATCGTCATTGGCGTCTTTCGGCCCCAGTTCCTGATAGCCAAAGCCGCGCACCGATCCGCCACCACCCGCATAGACCCGGCGTGACGGTGCGATCTGGTCGCGCGCCGCGCCGCTGATGGTCCCGATCCTTGTGCGCGCGGCGATAACCAGCGCGTCCGACACCGGATAATAGCCCGTCAGGTCGAAGGTCGCGCGGACATAAGGCGACACATTTCCCTGCAACGACGCTTCGGGCGAAACACGCAGATTGGCGCGAAATCCCTTGGTGGGGTTCAGCAGGTCGTTGGAACGATCATAGCCGATCTGCGTCGGCAGCGATCCGATGAAATAGGTCAGCCGCCGTTTTTCCGCCGTCGCCGGGTCCACCGTCGTTTGCTCGTTCGACAGCAGGATTTCCGCACCATAGCTATAGGTCCAGCGTTTCTGGAAGATCGGCGTCGACTGGCGGGCCCAACTGATGTTGAGGCCAGCTGTATAGGCTTCGAACGCATCGTAATTCTGATGGTTCAGCAGCGCGCCCGCCTGGAATGTGCGATCACGCTTGCCCGCGTTGGACCGGCGGAACATGCCTGAAATACCCTGTTCCTGCGTCCCCGCCACGATGCTGCCGATCAGCGCGCCTTCGGGTGGGAACAGATTGCGGTGGGTCCATGTCGCTTCGGCGCGGAATCCCTGGCCGGTGCCATAGCCGACCTCGCCCGCCAGGGTGCGCGGCGGTCCGGCCTCCTGATCGACATGCAGGTCGACATATTCCGTGCCGTCGGGTCCCGGCTCATTGGTGCGAACCGGATCGACCGCGATGCTGGAAAACAGGCCGGTCGCCACCAACGCGCGACGCAGGTCGTCGACCTTGCGGCTGTCATAGAGTTCGCCCGGCTTGAAGCGGCTGATGACCTTCATATGATCCGCGCCGAACGCCTGCTTGCGCCCGCTGGTCGTGATCCCACGGAAGGACCCGCGCGGCCCCACATCGACCGGCAGCGTATAGTCGCCGGTGACGGTTGCAGGGTCCAGCAATATGTCGCGTTCCCCCACCTTGGCGAAGGGATAGCCATTTTCGGGCAGCTTCACACCGACATTCGCTTCGGCGCTTTCGACCGTGGCGGCGACGATATAATCGCCGGTCTGAAGCGGCAGGCTGTCACGAACAAGGCCGGGCGGCACGGTCGCCGCCGCGTTGATGACGATTTCGCCAATCTTGTAGCGCTTGCCCGGTGTGACCGACACCACCGCCTTCAACCCGCCTTCGCCCGTCTGGTCGAGCGACGCGAGCGCAGTCGCATCATAATAGCCTTCCGAATACAGCAACCGGACCGCCAGCGCTTCATCCTCATGCGCCCGTGCCTGCACCATGGCGGCGGTTTCGGCCTTGCCATCGCCATCGACCAGCGCCGACGCATCGCGGAACTGATCCTCAAGCCCGGTCTTGCCGAACCCTTCTATGTCGACGGCATAGCGCACTTCAGGCGTCTTTTCGTCCGGGCTGTCCGTCGCCACCTGAACCGGCACCGTCACGCTGTTCAGCGGGGGCAGCGGCTGTGCCAGCTCACGCTCTTCCTCAGGCTCGATGGCGGGGGGCAGGTCCTGCGGCACGCTCGCCTGCGGCATCTGCTGGTCGATCCAGCTGTCGATAGATGGCAACGGCGTGCCGGGTTCGCCAGCCGCATCGATATCTCCCGCCTTGGGTAATCGGGTCTCGAACTCGCTGTCGGGCAGGATCGGCTCCTCCCCCTCAGACGCAGGAGCAGGGGGCGGGAGGGTCTGAGCCATCAAGGGGAGGGGAGAGGCCGCAATCATGAAAAAGCCCAAGGCACGCCGGATATATTTCGCCCGCCTAGACACCATGAACTTCGCGCCGCCCCTTTAGCATCCCAACGCGTGCGCGCGGGACGGGGAATACGCTTGGCCACGGGCATTGGTTCCCCCTGTTTTCGCGTTGCGCCGTGCTTCCCATAGCGACCGGGGCGGTCTAGGGACTGGACATGACCGTCGCGCTCAATGTTTCCCGATCCATCCTTGGCCAACCCTGGCGCTGGCGCGGGCAGGGCGCGGATGCGCGCGCGCCTGGCTATCTGGCTGATGATCTGGTGACGCAGCTGCTGATCGCACGCGGCTGCCCGCGCGAAGCGGTGGAGGCGCATCGCAATCCAACCATCCGGCACTTCATGCCTGACCCCAGCCTGTTTCAGGACATGGATGCCGCCGCGCAACGGCTGGCCGACGCAGTGCAGCGCGGCGAACATGTGTGCATCTTTGGCGATTATGACGTCGATGGCGCGACCAGCGCCGCCTTGCTCATCCGCCTGTTGCGCGACCTTGGCCTCCCGGCGCGCGCTTACATCCCCGACCGGCTGATGGAGGGATATGGCCCGTCCGGCGAAGCACTGGTGCGGCTGGCGGGGGAGGGGGCCACGCTGATCGTCACCGTCGATTGCGGCGCGCAGGCGTTCGAGGCGCTGGCGATGGCGAAGCAGACCGGCGTCGATGTAGTCGTCGTCGACCATCATAAATGCGCCGCCGCGCTTCCCGAAGCCTTTGCCCTCGTCAATCCCAACCGGCTGGATGAATGTGAGGAAGCCGCCGCCCATGGCCATCTGGCGGCGGTAGGCGTCGCCTTTCTGTTGGGCGCGGCGCTGATCCGGGTGCTGCGCTCCCGCGGTTGGTTCGCCAGCCGGGCCGAACCTGCACTGATGGAACTGTTGGACATAGTCGCGCTGGGCACCGTTGCCGACGTTGCCCAGCTTCGCGGGCTGAACCGCGCCTTCGTCGCTCAGGGACTCAAGGTGATGGCAAAGCGGCGCAATGTCGGCCTGTCCGCCCTTATCGACGCCAGTCGCCTGACTCGCGCGCCGCTGTGCCATGATCTTGGTTTCGCGCTGGGGCCGCGCATCAATGCCGGCGGGCGGGTCGGCAAGGCGGATCTGGGCGTGCGCCTGCTGACGACGCAGGACCCGCTGGAAGCGGCGCAGATCGCAGCCGAACTTGAACAGTTCAACGAAGAACGACGCGCCATCGAAGCGCTGGTGCAGGAACAGGCGGAAGCATTGCTCGCCGCGCAGGACAATCGGGCAGTTGCGGTGATCGCCGGTCCCGGCTGGCACCCCGGCGTCATCGGCATTGTCGCTGGCCGGATCAAGGAGAAGGCACGCCGTCCCGCCATCGTGATCGCTGTGGACGAAGCCGGGATCGGCAAGGGTTCCGGCCGCTCCATTTCCGGCGTCGATCTGGGCGCGGCGGTGCTGGCGGCGAAGGACAGCGGCCTGTTGGTCGCGGGCGGAGGCCACGCGATGGCGGCGGGCCTGACGGTGGCGGCGGACCGGATCGATGCGCTGGCCGACTTTCTCGACGAACGCCTGTCGGCTGCGGTGGCGCGGGCGCGGGACGACCGGGCGCTGCTGATCGACGCAGTGCTTGCGCCTGCGGGGGTCAACCCCGATTTCGTCGCGGCAATCGAAGCGGGCGGCCCCTATGGCGCTGGATGGCCCGCGCCGTTGGTCGCGGCGGGCCCCATGCGCGTGATCAAGGCCGATGTGGTTGGCAATGGCCATCTGCGTGCGGTGATGGCCGGTGAAGATGGCCGTTCCATCAAGACCATCGCCTTCCGCCAGGCTGAAACCGATCTTGGCCAGGCGATATTGGGCGCACCCCGCGACCGGCGACTGTGGGTCGCTGGCCGGGCAAAGATCGATGATTGGGGTTCGCGTCCCGCCGCCGAGCTGCATCTGGAGGATGCGGCCTGGGCGGATTGAAGGGCGATATCATTTTCCTGATGCAAGGGGGGTTGACCGTTTCCAACTCCCCCCCTAAAGCCGCCCTCGCTTCGCAACGCCGCCTCGCGGCTTTGCCTGCGGCCCCTTCGTCTAGCGGTTAGGACGCGGCCCTTTCACGGCTGAAACACGGGTTCGATTCCCGTAGGGGTCACCACTTTGATTTTAGACGGCTTTTTTGCAATCGGTGGCGATTGTCCCCTCCGTTACTGGGGGAACAGACCCGCAGGAAATGCCCCGTGGACCATCGCTCACTTCGCAGAGCTGCGGTTCAATTGTCCGCTTTCCACTCCCAGATCGCCATTCGTTGGGCCGATCGGAGGAAGGTCTTCTGATTAGCCGCCGGTCTGTTTCTAAGCGACAAAGCTGCCCGAGCAGGAACGACCAATTGTCGTCATCGGTATTGCCATGATCGCTGCAAAGGAGACATTGTTGAGAAAATTTCTGTTCGTGAGCGTGCAGGCCGTCTACTTGCTCACATCGCCTAATCTATCTTGCCCTGTATAGAGAGGATAGGTTCGGATGGCATGGGCGACTTTTGCGGACGACCCTTTAAGAGGAAATAGGTTGATCCCCAATTGCTCGCCGAACCACCGGTTCTCAAATCGGAGATACCGTTCGCGCTCGGTTACGCCTAGCAGGAGGTAGTTCGCTTTCCCAACACGCTGAACTTTCGCAGATGTGACAGCAGCCCAAGGTAATATGCTCTCATCGGGTTCCCAAAGATGCACACCTCGTTCGTCCAGCAGGACCAGTGGCTGCTTTCGGCTCTTTAACCTCCGATACAGGTCCGTGATTCCTTTTCCGGATACAACCGCTCCTAATATCGGGAGTGCCGCAAAAGCCGATTGCCATCCGCCTTCAAGTAGAACCGGTAAAAAAGCAGAAAACAGGAAAATGGAGCATAACAGCGCTAAGGGGAAAAGAACTATTAACAGTGAAAGCATCTGAAGGAACATCGCGCGGCTCCTGCCGAAAGCGATAGTAGGCGCAGCCATTTCGTGTTCTATCGACGTATCTGACATATGCTGTGTTCTCAATCCATGTCGCCGCAACCTGCGGGGCGCACCAAAGACAGAAATTAATAGCCTCTCTACCGGTACGGTGACAACATGACTGAATGGTAGAAATCGGCCTATAATCTCTGCAAGCCGCCGTTCCGAAATCCACCCCTGACGGTCGCTCCTAGACTCCGCTCATCCACGCGCCGCTGATAACCCGCTGGTCCGGTTGCAGGCAGGGAGCTGCCCAGTGGCAAGCCGCCAGTAAGTGACAGTCAGCAAGGGTCAGCCCCAAAGACCTATTTTCATCGAATCCACTATCTGGCCTCAATAGATTGTGTAAGTCGTTGTCTTCACCACGCCGAACGGCTGCGTGGGGATAGTTCTGCTCACTCTGACCTGAATACCGTCCGGAGTTTGCGAAAGCAGATCGAACTGCGCGCCAAAAGCTGTGCGAGTGGCGGGGAAGGTCGCTTTTCCCACCACAAAACGACTAGTCAGCGATCCTATGGATGCATCACTACCGTAGTTGATCTGAAACACATGATTGCCTGCCGCATTGGCATTGCCGCGATATTGCACACCTACGAACAGCTGAAGCTCAAATGCGACCACCTCCAGTCGACGGTAAGCGATTGGCCCAATCGCGCGAGGTGCCTTCGGCCGACTACCGGCGACAGTCAAAATGCCCTTTGTCACGCTTGAGGTGAGAAACAGTCCTTCGAACCTGCCGTCGCTATCTGCGTCGACTAGGCAAGGTTGAGAATGCCCGACCAGCTTCTGGGCCCGTGGCACGGGATCGCAGAACACCAATGCACCTGGCGAACGCACCTCGACCAATTGGCTACCTGCAGTTAGTCCGAACTCTTGGAGGTCGCTTGATAGTGCCGCCAGGCCCGTGGGGAGCAGGCGCTGCTTCAATACATAGTCCTCTCGCGCCAGCGTGCGCTCACCCCGAAGCGTCGGGTCTTCTTGAATGGTCCATACGTGGTGCAGGGCGCGATCCCCAGCCCAAGCCGGAACAGAGACAGCGGCGGCGGCAGCAGCCAGCGAACAGATCGATTTTGTAACTATCTTCAACAAACGTCTCCCGACATTTCCCAGATTGCCGACGGTAGCGGGTGCATGCGCCGCAGCCCAGCCTTCTCTCCTTCCGATCTAATTGAGTCGATGTCGGGAGACATCACATCTCTTCCCGAACCCGCCATTCCGCTTTCCACCCTTTTTGGCCTCACGGATGCGCGTCGTAGGGCTGCGATAATAGGATGTTGGACGGCAGATCGGAGTTCCCCCATCCCCCGCAAACCCACGAAAACCTGTGACATGTTACGGGGGCAGTTTGGGGGAAGGAGCATTGATTTTAAACAGGAAAATTCTTCCACGGCTGAAACACGGGTTCGATTCCCGTAGGGGTCACCATATCTGCCAGTATATGGCATGAGTGACTTTCCCCATTTCTGTCGCCCCCGACACTGAATCTCCAGCCGTTGCCGCGCCTGTTGGCCGCTGCCCCAAAGCCTTGACCCAAAGCGCAATTGCGACGGATCAAAGCTGCGACCTGGCCGTTTTCCTGCCTTGATCACTCGGCATAAAGGCATTTCGCGACGTGCAATCCCTCCACTGGCCCAGCCGGCTTATCATCGTTCGTCATGGCCAAAGTGCTGGCAATGTTGCGCGTGACGCAGCGATGGAGGCGCAGGCTGACCGGATCGCGCTGTCAGTACGGGACGCCGATGTTCCCCTGAGCGACCTTGGCCGTGATCAGGCGCGCGCGCTGGGTCATTGGTTTGCCAGCGGGGCAGAGGATGAGCGCCCGGACATATTGCTGTCGTCCCCCTATCTTCGCGCGTTCCAGACCGCGCAGCTGTTTCGCGACGCCGGGGGCGCTCGCTCTGGTGAAAAAATCTGCTTCGATGAACGGCTCCGTGAAAAGGAATTCGGCATCTTGGACGGGCTGACGACCAGGGGTATTCACAGCCTGGAACCCGCCCAGGCCGAATTCCGCCGGATGCTGGGCAAATTCTATCATCGTTCGCCTGGGGGAGAGAGCTGGTGCGATGTCATTCTGCGCCTACGATCGGTCATGGACACGATTTCGCTGCATTATGCCGGGCGGCGCGTGATGATCTTCACGCATCAGGTTGTCGTCCTGTGCATGCGCTACATCATAGAAGGGTTGGACGAAGCGGGGATATTGGAGATTGACCGGGCAGGCGACGTCGCCAACTGCGCTATCACGGACTATCGTTATGATCCCTCGCACGGCGACAGCGGCGGGCTGGTGCTCCACCGGTATAATGTCACCGCGCCGCTGGAGGAAGAGGCCACCCCCGTCACCCGCGAACCCGACGCCATTGCCGGAGCACGGGGATGACGCCCCGACCACTCGATGCGCAATGGCTGCGCGCGCATCCTTTGCCGGAACCGGACGTCTCGTTCGACAAGAATGGGCGTGGGCGCGTCCTCGTCGCGGGTGGTGCGGAATTCGTGCCGGGCGCCCTGCGTCTGACCGGAGAGGCGGCGCTGCGCGCGGGGGCGGGCAAGCTGAAGCTGGCGACCGTCAGGTCCGCCGCCATGTCGCTGGGCGTGCTGATCCCCGAAGCGGCGATGATCGCCCTCCCCGCGCAGGAGGATGGAGAGCTTGCGGCGGGAGCAGCCGATATTCTCGCGGACCATCTGGCGCGCTGCGACACGCTGATCCTGGGGCCGGGGATGAGCATCAGCACCCAGACCGACGATCTTGTCGAACGCATATTGTCGGCCATGCAACCGCCGCTCACGCTGGTCCTTGATGCCGCCGCCCTGACGTCCGCCCGTCACCTTCAGGACCTGATCGCCCGGCAGAAAGGGCGCGTGATCCTGACGCCCCATCATCGCGAAATGGCGCTGCTTACCGGGCAGGATGAATCGGCGATTGCGACCGATCCGCAGTCGATCGCCCGTCAGGTCGCCAGCCAGTTCAGCGCCATCGTCCTGTTGAAAGCAAACCAGAGCATCGTCGCCAGCCCTGATGGCGACTGCCTGGTGCATGACGGGGGCTGTGTGGGGCTGGCGACGGGTGGATCGGGCGATGTGCTGGCAGGTATAGTCGGCGGGCTTGTGGCGCGCGGTGCCTCACCGCTAGTCGCGGCTGCCTGGGGCTGTTGGGTTCATGGCCATGCCGGGCGGCAACTGGCTTCGCGCGTAGGCCCCATCGGCTTTCTGGCCAGGGAGATACTGCCTCTGGTCCCCCGCGCATTGGAGGAAGCGACGCGAGACTAAAGAGCGCTGGCCAGCGCCAGGACAACGCCACCCCCGACCAGCATCAGCCCGATTATTTCAGTACGCGCCATCCGCTCGCCCAGATAAAAATGGCCGAAAGCGAGGGTGAAGCCGATCTCCACCTGCCCGACCACCCGGACCAGTGCGACCGGCGCTGTCGCGAAACCGGTAAACCAGCAGGCGGACCCCAGTGCGGACAATAGCCCCACCTGGCCCGATATGCGCCAGCTGCTGAACAGTTTGCCCAGCTGATCGGCTTCGCGCAGAAACAGATAGCCGCCCTGCATGATGGTCTGCAAAGTGATCGTGACCACCAGCACCACCAGCGCAGCCAGGATGGCGTCGTCGCCCCCGACCTCCTGCGTGGCGCGGCGAATGCCTACCGCCGTCAGGGCAAAGAAAAAGCCGGATGCGATTCCGGTCAGCGCTGCAGGCTGTCCCAGCGCCCTGACGAAATCGCCTACCCCCATGCGCTTGCCGCCCGTCGATAACAGCATCACGCCCGCCACGCCGCAGCCAATGCCGATCCACGCGATGGGGCTCAGCCGCTCACCCATCAACAGGAAGGATAAAATGGCGCCCTGCACCGCCTCTGTCTTGGAATAGGCGGTACCGACCACGAAGTTGCGGTGGGCAAAAGCCATGATCAGCAAATTGGTCGCGATGATCTGCGCCAACCCGCCGCCCAGGCAGAAGAGCAGGAAGGATAGGTGCGGGTGGGGCAGGGGCGCTCGGGTCAGCAGCACATAGCCTCCCAGCAGCAACAGCGCGAAGGGCAAACCATATAGGTAGCGCACCAATCCCGCCGCGTTGATCGACAGGCTATGGCTGACCCGCCGCTGCACCGCTGTGCGCCACGCCTGAAGCGCGCCTGCGACCAGTGTGGCTGGAAGCCAGATCGGCGAGGTGATCATTTAATCCTCCCCATCGGAAGATGGGTAGGGGAACCATCCGCAGGATGGTGGAGGGGAAAGGCGCGGCAGTTGTTCAGGATATGCGACGTCACATTTTCGAGGTTGCGCAAAACATCGGTGGCTTTGATCCTCAAAACCTTGATCCCCTGTGCTCGCAACCGCTCATCTCGTCGCCGATCATGCGCGATCTGTTCGATGTGATCGTGCCCGCTGCGATCCACCTCAACCGCCAGCGCCACCGAAGCGCAGTAAAAATCCAACACATAAGGCCCAACCGGATGCTGGCGGTGGAATTTCAGCCCCTCTGGTCGCTGCCTGAGCCATTGCCACAGAGCGACTTCTGGTGGCGACATAATCCGCCGCAAGTCGCGCGCATTATCGACTGTCTTTCTTCTCGGCGGCATCGTGCTATTCCCCTCCACCACTCGCTATGCGAGCGGTCCCCCTCCCCATCTCTCGATGGGGAGGATTTGGAGCCGCCATATCTTCACGCGCCTTCGAGAAGGCCTTCCTTCTTGATCTTTTCCTGCCACACTAGCGGGGCGAGGCGGTGGACGTTTTGGCCTTCGCTGTCCACGGCGACGGTCACAGGCATGTCCTGCACGTCGAACTCATAGATGGCTTCCATGCCCAGGTCTTCAAAGCCAACTACCTTCGCGCCCTTGATCGCGCGGGCGACAAGGTAAGCCGCGCCGCCGACCGCCATCAGATAGGCGCTCTTATGCTTGGCGATGCTGTCTGTCGCCGCCGGGCCGCGCTCCGCCTTGCCGACGCAAGCGGCCAGCCCCTGCTCCAGCATCATGTCCATGAATTTGTCCATGCGGGTCGCGGTCGTCGGGCCGGCCGGGCCGACCACCTCGTCGCGCACCGGATCGACCGGGCCCACATAGTAGATCACGCGGCCCTTGAAATCGACCGGTAGCTGCTCGCCCGCCGCGAGCATGTCGGCGATCCGCTTGTGCGCGGCATCGCGGCCGGTCAGCATCTTGCCGTTCAGCAGCAGGCGGTCGCCATGCTTCCAGCTCTGCACGATTTCGGGCGTCAGATTGTCGAGATCGACGCGGATCGCTTCCTTGCTCGGCTTCCAGTCGACCTGCGGCCATTCGGACAGCTTGGGCGCTTCCAGATAGGCAGGACCCGAGCCGTCCAGCGTGAAATGCGCGTGGCGGGTCGCGGCGCAGTTGGGGATCATCGCGACCGGCTTGCCCGCCGCGTGGCAGGGGTAGTCGTAGATCTTGACGTCGAGGATGGTCGAAAGCCCGCCAAGCCCCTGCGCGCCGATGCCGAGCGCATTCACCTTGTCGAAAATCTCGATCCGCAGCTTTTCGATGTCATTCTGCGGCCCACGGGCTTTCAGTTCGCCCATGTCGATGGGCTCCATCAGCGATTCCTTAGCGAGCGCCACGGCCTTTTCCGCCGTGCCGCCGATGCCGATGCCCAGCATGCCGGGCGGGCACCAGCCAGCGCCCATTTGCGGGATCATCTCCAGCACCCAGTCGACGATCGAATCGCTGGGGTTCATCATCTTGAACTTGGTCTTGTTCTCCGAGCCGCCACCCTTGGCCGCGACGTCCACGGTCACCTTGTTGCCCGGCACCATTTCGACATTCAGCACGCAGGGCGTGTTGTCCTTGGTATTGACGCGCGAGAAGGCCGGATCGCGCAGGATCGAAGCGCGCAGGCGGTTTTCCGGGTTCAGATAAGCCTTGCGCACGCCCTCATCGACGACATCCTGCATCGAACGGCTATTGTCGTCGAACCGGCAATCCATGCCCCATTTAATGAAGACGTTGACGATGCCGGTATCCTGGCAAATCGGGCGGTGCCCTTCGGCGCACATGCGGCTGTTGGTCAGGATTTGGGCGATGGCGTCCTTGGCCGCCGGATTGGCTTCGGCGTCATAGGCTTTACCCAGCGCGCGAATATAATCCATCGGGTGATAATAGCTGATGAACTGGAGCGCGTCGGCGACGCTCTCGATCAGATCGGCGGTCTTGATGACGGTCATCTTGCCTGCATGTCCCTAATTAGCGCCCGGCCCTGCACGGCGGGTCTTCGCAGGCGCGGCTAATAGGGATTGGGTCGAGAGTCCAGATATGCCGAGCTATCCGTTGGCATAGGGGAACATGTGCCACCAAGGCTGCTTCTCCTCCAGCACCCGTGCAAAGCTCGCCCGCGCCTCCAGCCGGTCGAGATAGGCGGCCAGCGCAGGAAAGCCGCCGCGCATCGGCTCCACCTTGTCCGCATAGAAGAGTGCGGGGGCAGCCGCGCAGTCCGCCAGCGTGAAGTCGTCCCCCGCCGCCCATTGCCGCGCCCCGATCCGCTCCTCCAGCATCGCATAGGCCTTGCCCAGCAGGATGCGCGCTTCGCCCATGCCATGAGCATCACGCGCATCTTCGGGCCGCAGCCGGTCGGCAACGATCTTCTGCATCGGCGTCATCACATAATTGTCGAACAGCCGGTCCATCAACCGCACTTCCAACGCGTCGCCGGGATCAGCAGGGATCGGGCGGAAGCGGCCAGCGCGCTGCTGCCCCAGATATTCGATGATGATGCTCGCCTCGGCGACCGTCCGGTCCCGCGCCTCGTCGCGCAGCACCGGAAACTTGCCCAGCGGCCACAGGGTGAGCCACGCTTCCGTCACGCCGGGCTCCTCCATCATCGCCCGTTCGAACGGCGTGTCATTCTCATAAAGGGCGATCAGCACCTTCCAGCAATAGGAGGAAAGGGGGTGATAATAGAGAATCATGGCTGCCTCTCATTCATGGGCCTTATGTCAGGCGCACCGGGGCTTTTAGCACGCTGGTGGGGCTTTTTCTCATCCACAGTTAATCCACATCAGCTTGTGGATAAGTCTTTGATGAACCACCATCCTTAGTAAAAAGGACAAGCCCCCTGACCCGTTCCGGGCAATTTCAGAGGCAAGCCAAATTTATTTTCGTTCGCACATTGTCCCTCTTGTCTTTTGCAAGAGTGAGGGAAGTCCGCGCGTCGCTGCGATGCGGCGTGACGGATTGTTGCCGGGTGAACAGCTTGGGAACCGTAACGAGTCCTCGAACTGTCATTTACCCTCTTGCAACCATTCAAGGCTGTGGCACTATCCCTTGTATCGGGTTAACGGGGGTTACCCAACAGATTGTGATTGTAACGGTCGGACCATTTTCCGGGCGAGGGGCGTTTTGTCCATGACGATCCACTGAAGGTGCCCCGCTCGGCTCGGTTGCAGGCCATCTGGTCGGAACTGACCGGAAAAGCTTGACCGAATCGAACGAAACATGAACATTCGGGGGCTCGCATGGATTTTCGAGACAGCGAACAGACAGGTGCAGGCGACGTGGCGACGGTTATTGACGATGTGGTGGAAACCGTGACGGAAAAGAAGGCTGCGCCCGCCAAGGCGGTGCGGTCCTCCTCTTCGATCCAGGAACGGCGCTTCGATGTCGTGACGGATGAGAGCCGCGATGCGCTGCTGACCGAATTCGGCAAGGATACGCTGAAGGACCGCTATCTGCTGCCCGGCGAAAATTACCAGGACCTGTTCGCCCGCGTCGCCGCCGCCTATGCCGATGATCAGGGCCATGCCCAGCGCGTCTACGACTATATCTCGCGCCTGTGGTTCATGCCCGCGACGCCTGTCCTGTCGAACGGCGGCACCGGGCGCGGCCTGCCGATCAGCTGCTATCTGAACAGCGTCGATGACAGCCTGGAAGGCATCGTCAACACCTGGAACGAAAATGTGTGGCTCGCCTCGCGCGGTGGCGGCATCGGCACCTATTGGGGCAGCGTGCGCGGCATTGGTGAGCCGGTCGGCCTTAATGGCAAGACGAGCGGCATCATCCCCTTCGTCCGTGTCATGGACAGCCTCACGCTGGCCATCAGCCAGGGCAGCCTGCGCCGGGGCTCGGCCGCCTGCTATCTCGACGTTTCCCACCCGGAGATCGAGGAGTTCCTTGAAATCCGCAAGCCCAGCGGCGACTTCAATCGCAAGGCGCTGAACCTGCACCACGGCGTCCTCTTGACCGACGAGTTCATGGAAGCGGTCCGCACCGGCGCTGAGTTCTCGCTCAAATCGCCCAAGGACGGCTCCGTCCGGGGCACGGTCGATGCGCGCAGCCTGTTCCAGAAGCTGGTGGAAACCCGCCTTGCCACCGGCGAACCCTATATCGTCTTCTCCGACACCGTGAACAGCATGATGCCCAAGCATCATCGCGATCTCGGCCTTAAAGTTTCGACTTCCAATCTTTGTTCAGAAATCACTTTGCCGACGGGTCGCGACCATCTCGGCAATGACCGGACGGCGGTCTGCTGCCTTTCGTCCCTGAATCTGGAAACCTGGGACGAATGGAACAAGGACCCCGTCTTTGTTGAGGATGTCATGCGCTTCCTCGACAATGTGCTGCAGGACTATATCGACCGAGCGCCGGACGAAATGGCGCGGGCCAAATATAGTGCGGAGCGCGAACGGTCAGTGGGCCTGGGGGTGATGGGGTTCCACTCCTTCCTCCAGGCCCGTGGCCTTCCGTTCGAAGGCGCGATGGCCAAGAGCTGGAACCTGCGCATCTTCAAACATATCAATGTGAAGGTGAACGAAGCCTCGATGCAGCTCGCGGTGGAACGTGGCCCGTGCCCCGACGCCGCCGACATGGGCGTGATGGAACGGTTCAGCTGCAAGATGGCGATCGCGCCCACCGCGTCGATCAGCATCATCTGCGGCGGCACTAGCGCCTGTATCGAACCGATCCCGGCGAACATCTACACGCACAAGACGCTGTCGGGCAGCTTCGTGGTGAAGAATCCCTATCTGGAAAAGATCCTGCGCGACAAGTCGAAGGACAGCACCAATGTCTGGAACACGATCCTCGAACGCGGCGGTTCGGTCCAGCATCTCGATTTCCTGAGCCAGGAAGAAAAGGACACGTTCAAGACCAGCTTCGAAATCGACCAGCGCTGGCTGCTCGAACTCGCCGCCGACCGCACGCCCTTCATCGATCAGGCGCAATCGCTCAACCTGTTCATCCCGGCGGACGTGGAAAAGTGGGACCTGATGATGCTCCACTTCCGCGCATGGGAACTGGGCATCAAGTCGCTTTACTATCTGCGCTCAAAATCGGTGCAGCGCGCTGGTTTCGCGGGCGGGGTGGAAGCGGACAACACCATCGACGCACCGAAGTTCGAATTGGGCGGGGAAAGCACAGACTATGACGAATGTCTTGCCTGCCAATGAGCTAATGGGGGGGATGGGCGCGGCGGTGGCGACACTAACCGCGCCCACACAATCACCCCCGGAGGCATCACCCCTCGTCTTGTTCCTCTTCAAAGAGGACGGCGTTGGCTCCGGTCGCAGACAACCGCACAGTGCCGTCCTCATCAATCCCGGCCACCAACCCCTGGCCGATATAATGATGATGCCCGGAGTGACTTCCTTCGCCACTGTCCGCCTTGATCAGCTTGATACGCTGATGTCCTTCGGCACCCTCGACATGATCGACAGTGCCCACATGGACGCCATCAGCGCCGATAACCTCAGCATGTTCCTTGATGCTGGCAAGATCAACCATCATATATCTCCTGTGCCGGGAATGACGGGACCTCAACGTCTCGCCCCCGCGCAGGTTGCGCTTTTCCATTAATTCGCGGAGCCGACCCAATGCCCCTTCTTCAAGCCAGCAAGGTCTACAAGCCTTTCGAATATCCCTGGGCCTATGAGTTCTGGAAACGTCAGCAGCAGCTCCACTGGCTGCCTGAAGAAGTGCCGCTGGGCGAAGATTGTCGTGATTGGGCGCAGAAGCTGTCCGACCATGAACGCAACCTGCTGACTCAGATTTTCCGCTTCTTCACCCAGGCGGACGTGGAAGTGCAGGACTGCTACCACGAAAAATATGGCCGCGTGTTCAAGCCGACCGAACTGAAGATGATGCTGACTGCGTTCAGCAACATGGAAACGGTCCACATCGCTGCCTACAGCCACCTGCTCGACACGATCGGCATGCCCGAAAGTGAATATAGCGCCTTCATGCAATATAAGGAGATGAAGGACAAACACGACTATCTGCAGCAGTTCGGCGTCGATACGGACGAAGATATCGCCCGCACGCTCGCCATGTTCGGCGGCTTTACCGAAGGTTTGCAGCTCTTCGCCTCCTTCGCCATGCTGATGAACTTCCCGCGCTTCAACAAGATGAAGGGCATGGGCCAGATCGTCACCTGGTCGGTGCGCGACGAAACGCTGCACTGCGAAGGCATCATCAAGCTGTTCCACGCCTTCTGCGCCGAACGCGGTTGCCTGACCCCGGCGGTCAAGGACGACATCATGGACATGTGCCAGAAGACGGTGCGCATCGAGGATGCCTTCGTCGACCTCGTCTTCGAAATGGGTCCGGTCCCCGGCATGACGCCCAAGGACATCAAGAAATATGTCCGCTACATCGCCGACTGGCGCCTGGGCCAGCTGGGCCTCAAGCCCATCTACATGATCGACGAACATCCGCTGCCCTGGCTGACTCCGCTGCTGAACGGTGTGGAGCACGCCAACTTCTTCGAAACCCGCGCGACCGAATATTCAAAGGGTGCCACCCGCGGCCAATGGAACGAAGTCTGGGATGCGTTCGACCGCAGAAAGACGCTCAAGACCGGCGACGCCGCCAATGTGGATGAACCGAGCGATCCCGACATGTTCAAGGCTGCGGGCATCGCGGCGGAGTAATATAGTGCGCTTTGTTTACTTTGATGAATGCAAGTATCAAGATCCTCAACAGCCATTTTATTGGTTAGGCGCTCTTTCCATCGCCGCAGAGAATATCTCGGAGGTTGAGGAAAAGGCTAATGGTATCGCTAAGGATTTTTTTGGAACTCAGCGTTTAGCCCGAGATACTGAATTTCATGCGAAAGATATATTTCATCGCAAAAGGCATTTTTCTGATTGGGATATAGAAAAGCGTCTAGCCTGCCTCCAGAGACTTGCGGATTTAGCTGGCGATAATGAGTTGGTCCGCAGGCTCTACGTGCGTATAGATCCCAAGAAAATGGTTCGATCGCATGGGTGGGCGGACGACGCTTTCATGTTTCTTGTCGAAAAGGTTCAGCAAGATGCGATGAGCCAGTCGGCTCATTGTATTTTGATCGGCGACTTAGATGGGAATTTTTCAGAGGGTTCAGTAGCCAATCTTTCTCGGTTTCGTGATGAAGGAACAGATTTTGTGTTTGGCCATAAAATCGACCGACTCATCGACTCCGTTTATTTCATCCCCTCACATCACAGCCGCCTGCTCCAGTTGGCAGATGCATACACATATTGCCTTCAACTTTGTGAAAGTCCTGACGACGGGAAATACCCTCGAAAGAAGATGAAGGATTATATTATAAACCAGACCAGCGTTCTCCAGCCTCATAGATACAAGGAATGGCCTACAGATCAAAGTTGGTACCGCGCGGCATAAGAGCGTGACTCAAGTGGTTCAGAGACTGCTCCCCTTTCCGCCCACTGAACATTAAGTTTTGTTGCGTTCATGCAACGTCCATCCCCAATCATGTGTTAACCTTTCAGCCTGAAAATTTTGGCAAGGAGCAGACCCATGAAGATCAGTTTGAAAAGCGCGCTGTCCGCGCTTTCGCTGGGTGTGATGACGCTGACCAGCGCGCCTGCGCTCGCCCAGCCGCGGGAACATCGCGAAAATGCGCGCGAATATCGCAAGGATATGCGGGAAGCGCGCCGGGATTATCGCAAGGACAATCGCGAAGCCCGTCGCGACTATCGCAAGGATGTAAGGGAGGCCCGCCGCGACTGGCGCGATGATCGCCGCGACAATGGCCGCCACCGCGGTCATTGGAAACGCCCCGGCAAGGTCGTCTATGGCTATGACTGGAACCGCCCGGATCGCCGTTATGGTAGCCGCTATCGTCCCGACCGCTATTATCGCAGCGGTTATGAACCGATCCGCGTGACGCGTGGGACCCGCATCTATCGTGGTTATGACGACCGTTATTATTGCCGCCGGTCGGATGGCACGACCGGCCTGATCGTTGGCGCGGCGCTGGGTGCGCTGCTCGGCGGACAGCTTGATCGCGGCTATTCCAACACGGCTGGCATCCTGATCGGTGGCGGCGCGGGCGCTCTGCTCGGTCGTGAGATCGACCGTGGCAGTCTGAACTGCCGTTAACTACGGCACCAGGGCTGGCGCGACCCCGTCCAGGGGCGCGCCAGCCCTTCTGCGACCAGCATCGACCCGATCGAACGGCCGTCGCGCGTCACGATCCGCAACAGCCGACCATAACGATCCCGCTCCCGATCGATCCGTCTTGTGGAAAAGGCTCCCGCATTCAGCAACGCCTGCAACCGCCGCGTCGCCCGATCGCCCAGCTTCCGTTCTGCCTCGCACCGTGGACTGTGCGTTTCGGGCGTATCGATATCCGCGATCCGCACTTTCTCGCCGCTCATCCAGAAAGTATCGCCGTCCACCACGCAATTCACCCCGCCGCCGCTATGGCAAAAGGTGAAGCGAGAAGAGGCTGTTTCTAAAGCGAACGCCGGAACGCGCTGCCCGATCATGCTCAACACAATAACGACGACGGCGGGGATCGGAAGGCGGCGGCGGGACAACATCCGCCCAGCATAGGAATCAGGCGCAGGTCCGCGCGCCCAACCTCATCCGATCAAGCTCCGTTATGGCGGCGACCCAAGGAATATGGTCAGCGCTCGCCCTCTGTCGGACCCAGCGAATCCTCCTCATCATCCATCTGCGGCTCACCGGCATAGGCGTCCATGTCGATTCGACCGGATCGGTTCATTTCCTCCATCCGCTCGACCAGATCGGGGGTGTCGTCGGGGATGATCTGGGCGGGATTGGGCTTGCCGCCCCGCTCGCTGTCCTCGGACAGGTCAGTGCTGCGGACCCGCGCGTCGTCGGCTACGTCCTGCGCCTGCGATCCGCTGTCCCTCTGTTCGTCATTTTCCTCGATAGGGTCGGGGATATGGCTCTTGTCGTCCTGGTCCATGGCATGTCTCCTTGGACCATCAACGGATCAGCCGCGCCGCTGTTCCTGGCCCGGCGAAAGCCTCTGGACAGCAGCGACGGCACGGGGCAAGAGCCGCCCAATCCTTTCCCCGTTTCCGCTCGAAGGAACCTTCCCATGTCCCGCAAACTCATTTCCTCGGGCTCGCCGTTCGAAGCGCAGGTCGGCTATTCCCGCGCCGTCGTCCAGGGCGACTGGTGCTTCGTGGCTGGCACGACCGGCACCGACCCGGAAACCAAGGCGATGCCCGAAAGCGTCGTCGATCAGACCGCCAACGCGCTGAAGGTCATTGGCAAGGCGCTGGACGAAGCGGGCTTTTCCTTCGCCGATGTGGTGCGCGTGACCTATTATATCACCGACCCTGCTTATTGGGACGATCTGGGCCAGGCGACCGCTCCGGTCTTTGGCGACATCCGCCCCGCGGCCAGTTGCATCGTCACCGGCCTTATCAAGCCGGAGATGAAGGTCGAAGTCGAAGTCACCGCGTTCAAAGGCTGACCCCATGATCACCATGTACGGCATCAAAAATTGCGACACGATCAAGAAAGCGCGCAATTTCCTGGATAATGAGCGCGTCGCCTACAGCTTCCATGACTATAAGGTGTCCGGCGTCGACAAGGGCAAGCTGGAAGAATGGGTGATGGAACATGGGTGGGAAACCATCCTCAACCGTTCCGGCACCACCTTCAAGGCGCTGGACGCAGGCGATAAGGCGCATATCGACGCGGAAAAGGCGATCCTGCTGATGACGACCAATCCGTCGATGATCAAACGGCCCATATTGGATGTCGGCGGCAGCACCGTGGTGGGCTTCAAGGCGACGACCTATGAAACCGCACTGGCGGGTGTAAAGGCCTGATCGGCGGCGCGGCGGCTTGTAAAATGAGGCCGGGGAGCGAATAACGGGGCCATGCTTTCGCAGAAGACCCGTTATGCCATCCGCGCGCTCCAGCATCTTGCCGACCGCTACCGCCAGGGACCTGTGCCCCTGAACGAAATCGCCACGCGACAGAATATTCCGGCAAAATTCCTGACGGTGATCCTGTCGGAACTGTCCCGCGAAGGGCTGGTAGCGACGCAGCGGGGAAGGGACGGCGGCTATTGGCTGGCGCTGGCGCCCATCGACATCAGCTATGGCGACATCGTCCGGCTGACGCGCGGATCGCTGGCCCTGACGCCCTGCGCCAGCCGTTTCGCGCATGAAAGCTGCACCAACTGCCTGCCCGAATCGGAATGCCGCTTGCACCGTGTCATGTTGCGGGTGCGGGACGAAACCGCAAAGGTGCTGGACGGGATCAGCCTGGCCGAACCGCTCGGCCTTGAGCAGGTAGAGTAGCGCGATTGACGGTGGCTTGTGCAGCCGGGCTCTTGCGCACGCCGCGCAGCTTCGCCACATCGGCGCGATGACCACGCCTTCGCAGACCCCGCCGCTTCAGGCCGCGCTGATCCCGGTGACGCCGCTCCAGCAGAATTGCACCCTGTTCTGGTGCACCGCCACCCGGCGCGGCGCGTTCGTCGATCCCGGCGGCGACCTGCCGCGTTTGAAGGCGGCAGCCGATCAGCAGAGCGTCACCATCGAAAAGATATTGGTGACCCACGGTCATATCGACCATTGCGGAGAGGCGGGCATCCTCGCCAAGGAGCTGGGCGTACCCATCGAAGGCCCCCATGAAGCCGACCGCTTCTGGATCGACCGGTTGGAGGAGGATGGCCGCAGCTATGGCGTGAATGGCCAGATATTCGAACCGGATCGCTGGCTGGCTGACGGCGACCAGGTCACGGTCGGCAATCTGACGCTGGACGTCTACCACTGCCCCGGACACACGCCTGGCCATGTCGTCTTTCACCATGCGCCCAGCAAGCTGGCCATTGTCGGCGATGTGTTGTTCCAGGGGTCAATCGGGCGAACCGACTTCCCGATGGGTAATCATCAGCATCTGATCGACGCGATCACCGGGAAGCTGTGGCCGCTGGGCGGTGACACGGCGTTTGTGCCGGGGCACGGCCCCATGAGCAATTTCGCCCATGAACGCCGCACCAACCCCTTTGTCAGCGACGCTGTGCTGGCCTGAATTGATCAGACCTGGGCGGCGAGCGCAGGCGGCGCGGGGACTTCACGTGTCGCGCTATAGGCTATGTACAGCGCTGCAACGGCCAGGACGACCATGACGGCCCAGGTCAGCATTGCGCCTGTGGCGCGCCAGGGCGTTGGATGATCGGCATCCATGCCCAGCGGGTGAGCGATCCGCGCGATGACATAGGCACATGCGATGATCCACAGCCACAGCGGCGAACCGATCGCCAGTTCCACCAGCACGAAAAGAATGAGGACCAGCGGGGTATATTCGACAAAGTTCGCTTGCGCGCGCATGCGCCGCGCCAGCAACGGGTCGCCACCATCGCCATGCAACGTCTTGTTGGCCATCCGAATCTTCACGCAGCGGATCGCCAGCCACAGGTTCAGAAATGCGCAGGCGGCGGCCAGCGTCAGTGTGATCGGCAGCAGCATGATGTCTTCCTCCCTCATCTTTTTACCGGACGGCAAGGTAGAGGGGTCGGTGCCAACGGCAAGGAAGGACTTGCGCCCCGATTAAAAAAGGCTATAGGCGCATGGCTTCGCGATCACCCGGGCCGCATGGGTCTGCGGCGCCCTGTGGCGTCGCTTCCCGTCGGATACTGGCCGGTTGCACAACCAGATAATTACGGAATAAGGTGCCGACATGGCTGTCCCCAAGAGGAAAACTACCCCGTCCCGTCGTGGCATGCGCCGCAGCCATGATGCGCTGCGCGTCGAAGCGTTCCAGGAATGCTCGAACTGCGGTGAACTCAAGCGGCCGCACAATCTGTGCGACAGCTGCGGCCACTATAATGGCCGTGAAGTCGTTGCTGTCGGGGCGTAACGACACTCTCTCTCCTGTAAAGGTGTCCTGAAGTGTCCAGCCAGCCGCGAATCGCAATCGACGCGATGGGCGGGGATGAAGGCGTGCGCGTGATGATCGCTGGCGTGGCGCTTGCCCGTCATCGTCACGAAGGGCTGCGCTTCACGCTGTTCGGCGATGAGTCGCGGATCAAGTCCGCGCTCGACAATCACCCGAACCTGCGCGCCGCCTCGGAAGTCGTTCATGCCAAGGACGTGGTTGATGCCGGGGACAAGCCCAGCGTCGCCATCCGCAAGAAGGCCAGCTCCATGAGCATGGCCATCGCTGCGGTGAAGGCAGGCGAAGCGGGCGCGGCCGTGTCTGCGGGCAATACCGGCGCGCTGATGGCGATGGCGAAGGTGGCGCTGCGCACCATGCCGGGGATCGATCGCCCGGCGCTGGCGGCGCTGCTGCCCACGCTTGGCGACAATGACGTGGTCATGCTCGACCTGGGCGCCAATACGGAATGCGATGCCCGCAACCTGGTGCAATTCGCTGTGATGGGGGCCGCCTATGCCCGCATCGCGTTCGACCTGGACCGTCCCCGTGTCCGGCTGATGAATATCGGGACGGAGGAGATGAAGGGCACGGAGGAAATCCGCGACGCCGCCGCCATGCTGCGCGCCGCCGCCAGCCTGCCATTATCCTTTGAAGGCTTCACCGAAGGCGACAAGATCGGTCGGGGCGACGCGGACGTCATCGTCAGTGACGGCTTTTCCGGCAATGTCGCGCTCAAGACTGCGGAAGGCACGGCCCGGTTCGTCACGGACCTGCTGCGCACCGCCTTCACCAGTTCTATCCGGTCCAAGATCGGCTTCCTGATTTCCAAGCCTGCGATGCATTTGCTCAAGCACCATCTGGACCCCAACAACCATAATGGCGCGGTCTTTCTGGGCCTCAACGGCGTGGTGGTGAAAAGCCATGGCAGCGCCAATGACAAGGGGGTCGCCAACGCGGTTCACGTCGCGGCGCGCTTGCTGGAAGAAGACATCACCCGGCGCATCGCCGCCGACATGGCAGGCATTGCGTCGCTGTCTGCGGTTGCGTCGAAACAGGAGCTGACCGCAAAGTGATTCGCAGATCCGTTCTTCTGGGCACTGGTTCCGCGCTGCCAGTTCGTGCGGTCAGCAACGCCGAACTGGCGCAGACCGTCGATACGAGCGACGAATGGATTGTCGAACGCACCGGCATCCGCAACCGGCACATAGCTGGCGAAGGTGAAACGACCGCCAGCCTGGCGACCGCAGCTGCCCGCGCTGCCCTGGATATGGCGGGCCTTTCGCCGCAGGACATCGACCTTATCATCCTGGCGACCGCGACGCCGGACCAGACCTTTCCCGCGAGCGCCACGCTGGTGCAGGCGGCGCTGGGCATTGACGATTGCGTCGCCTTCGACGTGGCCGCCGTATGTTCCGGCTTCCTCTATGCCGTGACCGTCGCCGACAGCATGATCCGGTCGGGCGCAGCGCAGCGCGCTCTGGTCATCGGCTCTGAAACATTCAGCCGCATCCTGGACTGGGAAGACCGCACCACCTGCGTCCTGTTCGGCGATGGCGCGGGCGCGATCGTGCTGGGCGCGGAAGAAAGCGTTGATGGCAAGCGCGGCATTTTGTCGTCGAAACTTCATGCCGACGGACGCCACAACCAGCTGCTCTATGTCGATGGTGGCCCTTCGACCACGCAGACGGTCGGCAAGCTGCGGATGAAGGGGCAGGAGGTGTTCCGCCACGCTGTCGTCAACCTGGCCTCGGTGCTGACGGAAGTCATGGAACTGGCGGGCCTTGCCCCCACGGAAATTGACTGGCTGATCCCGCATCAGGCCAATGCACGCATTCTGGACGCGACCGCGCGCAAACTGAAGCTTTCGCCTGAAAAGGTGGTCATGACCGTGGACCGCCACGCCAATACATCGGCCGCTTCGGTGCCTTTGGCGCTTGACCTGGCCACCCGCGACGGGCGCATAAAGCCGGGCGATTTGCTCGTCCTCGAAGCCATGGGTGGCGGCTTTACCTGGGGTGCATGCGTTCTTCGGGTCTGATCGTCCCTATTTGCGGCAATTTCATGGACTTTTCCCCGCAAGTTACCTTGCAGAATCGCTCGGTTTGTCGCAAAATCCATCATTGAAGTCCGCGAATATCAAGCGGATGCAGGTGGGGACGAATCATGACTGTTTCCGGCACATTGACGCGTGCGGATCTCGCTGAAAGCGTGAACCGTCATATCGGCCTGTCGCGCGCGGAGTCCGCCGCCATTATCGAATCCATATTGGACCATATGTCCGCAGCGCTGGAGCGCGGGGAAAATGTGAAAATCTCCAGTTTCGGCACCTTTGTCCTGCGTGACAAAACCCAGCGCATGGGCCGCAATCCCAAGACAGGGGTTGAAGTGCCGATCGAACCGCGCCGGGTGCTGACCTTCCGCGCCAGCCAGACCATGCGGGACCGCGTCGCCGCCTCCTGAGCGGCGGGCTGGGTCAATCTCTGGAATGCGCCCATGGTTGCCTTTAGGCGGCTAACGGTGCAACATCATTGGCATGAACAAGGCAGACGGCGCATTCCTGACCATCAGCGAACTGTCGGCGGAATTGGGCCTTCCCCAGCATATATTGCGTTATTGGGAAACGCGTTTTCCTCAACTCAGGCCGCTGCAGCGATCCGGTAACCGGCGTTACTACCGCCCCGCAGACGTCGCCCTCGTTCGACGTATCAACCAGCTGCTGAATGTCGAAGGGTTCACCGTCCGCGGCGCTCAAAAGGCGCTTGCGCAAGGGGGTGGCGCTGCTGTGCCGACCAACGTTGCTCCTGCGCCGGAAACGTCAATACAGGACTCGCAGCCGCAGGATATTCTTGAACGGCTTCAATCCATTCGCGCTACGTTGGCCCGCGCGGTCAACGGGCGGGACACCCTCTGACGCGGAAAGAGCGGCGGACGATCTCCCATGTTCGGTGAGGTTAATGAGGGCGCGCCCGACTATGCCCCCGCTGCCTGGATTCAGCGTGATCCCGGACCGAGCGCAGGATCGATGTCGCGGGGGCGGATGAAGCTCGCCAGTGTCGCAACCCCCTTGTGCGCGTCGACCCAGCGGTCAATCGCCAGGTCCATCGTCGCCAGGCTGGCGGTCGGAAACTTGACTTCGACTTCTTCCCGCAACCGGCTTGTCCCGTCATCAGGCACAAGCTCCAATATCAATTCCTCCAGCCCCGGATTATGGCCCGCCATCAACACATTGTGAGCGGTTTCGGGCAGGTCGCGGATCACGTCGAACAATGTGGCCGCCGACGCCAGATAAATGCGACGGTCCCAATGCGGCTCTAGCGCATCGCCATAGCCGACCAGGAAAGTGTCCAATGTCTGGGTTACGCGGACGGCGGGTGATGCGACCAACAGGTCGAACGCCATTTTGCGTGACCGTGCGAACTGGCCAACGATCATCGCCGCCTTTTCCCCCCGCCGATTGAGCGGTCGATCGAAATCGCGTGCTACCGGATCGTCCCAGTCGGATTTGGCATGGCGCAAAAGGGTCAGCCGCTTCATCTTTGCTCCAGGTCGTGCATGCCGGATTCGTCGTCCTGATGCCCTAGCGCCGCGCCGCCACCAACGCCAGCGCGGGAATGCGTGTTGACCGCAATGATCGCTTCATCCAGCGTCACGCGCCGGATGGGCGTGCCAGGGGGAAAGGCGCTGAGCAGGCGGCTGGGCATGGCGGCGGACAGGATGACGAAGCTGCCGCTATCCTCCGCCCGGCGGATCAGCCGACCGAAAGCCTGCGCCAGTCGTGCGCGGATCAGCCGGTCGTCATAGGCCGCGCCGCCGCCAGCAAGACGCCGCGCGGCGTGCAATACGGTGGGCTTGGACCAGGGAACCCCCTCCATCACCACCAGCCGCAGCGACTGGCCCGGCACGTCGACGCCATCGCGCAGGGCGTCGGTTCCCAGCAGCGACGCGCGCGGATCGTCACGGAAAATGTCGATCAGCGTGCCCGTGTCCATGGGATCGACATGCTGGGCGTAAAGCGGCAGCCCAGCCCGCGCCAGCCGGTCCGCGATCCGTGCGTGCACCGCCCGCAACCGCCTTATGGCGGTGAACAGGCCCAGCGTGCCACCGCCCGCTGCTTCGATCAGCCGGGCATAGGCGCCGGACAGGGCCGCGATGTCGCCGCGCTTGATATCGGTGACGATCAACACTTCGGCGCGGCTGGGATAGTCGAAGGGGCTGGCCGCTTCGAACCTCTGCGCTCCGCGCGCCAGATGCGTGGCCCCGCTGCGGCTTTCCGCATTGCCCCAGTCGCCGCCACCCTTCAGCGTCGCCGAAGTGACCAGAACGCCATGCGCAGGCTTCAAAACTGTTTCGGCCAGGGGGCGGGTCGGGTCCAGCCAATGGCGGTGGACGCCTATGTCATATTCGCGCCCCTCCACCCGATCGACGGTCAGCCAGTCGACATAGTCCGGGTCGGCGGGGCCACCGATCCGCGCCAGCAAAGCCAGCCACGCCGTGATCAGGTCGCGCCGCCAGCCCAGGGACGCGATCGCGCCTTCGATCCGCGCTCGTGCGGCGCCGTCCAGCCAGTCCGGCGCATCCTCCACCACCGCTTCCAGCCGCTTGGCGAGCCGGGCGAGCGGCCTCAGCAGCGCGTCCAGCGCCAGCGCGGCGTCCTGTGCAGCCTCCACCAATGCGCCGTCGGGTTCGGCAAGCTCCGTTTCCAGCCCATAGCCCGCATCTGCTTCGCCCGTATCCGCGGCGCGCGCATAGACTGTCCCGCGCACGGCGGACAGCAGTTGTTCGACCGGGCCAAAGGGTTCGCCCGCGACAATGCGTTTCAGCCATTCGTCGGCTGGCAAGGCACGCGCCGCGTCCGCCGCTGCGCGGATCGCATCGCCCCCTTCCTCATCATAGCTGGCAAGGTCGGACAGGCGCGCCGCCAGTCCGCGCCGCCGCCCGCGCGAAGACCCTTCCGGTCCCATGATCCAGCGGCGCAATTCGATCGCTTCATGCCCCGACAGCGCCACGGAAAAGGTCGCGTCGGCGGCGTCGAACAGATGATGGCCTTCGTCGAAGACTATGCGTTGTGGCCGCTGTCCGCTTTCCCGTCCGCGTGCGGCGTTGATCATCACCAGCGCATGGTTGGCGATGACGATATCCGCTTCGGCGGACGCGCGCGCCGACCGTTCGATGAAGCATTTGCGATAATGCGGGCAGCCGGCATAGATGCACTCGCCCCGCCGGTCTGTCAGCGCGGTCGATCCATTGCGCCGGAACAGGGTAGGCAGCCAGCCCGGCAGGTCCCCGCCGACCATGTCGCCATCCTTGCTATAAGCCGCCCATCGGGCGACCAGCTGCGCCAATATGGCGGCGCGTCCGGCAAAGCCGCCCTGCAACGCATCCTCCAGATTGAGCAGGCACAGATAATTTTCCCGGCCCTTGCGCACCACGACCCGCCGCGCGGCGGTCGCCGGATCGGGGAAGAGGCGCAGGCTTTCGCGGTCAAGCTGTCGTTGCAAAGCCTTGGTATAGGTGGAAATCCAGACCGTGCCCTGCGCCTGCGTCGCCCATAGGGATGCGGGGGCCAGATAGCCCAGCGTCTTGCCGATGCCTGTCCCTGCTTCGGCGAGCAGCATGTTGGGCTGATCGCGATGCGCGCGCGGCAGGAAAGCCTCCACCGCCGCCGCCGCATAGGCGCGCTGGCCCGGCCGCGCTTCGGCCTGGGCGCCGGTAAGGTCGGACAGGCGTGACAGCACCGCTTCCTCTTGCAGAGCGACGGGTCGGGTCGCAGGCCTGGGTGGCGCTTCGTCCCATTCGGGCAACCGCGAAAACAGCCAGCGTTCTGCTTCGGCTGGGCGGCGGATACGCGGCGCGACCAGGGGGCTCCAGGGCCAGCGAAGCCGATGCAGCGACTGGGCGCTGGTCCAGCCGCCTTCGCGTTCGGTCCAGCCGGACCCCTCCAATATGTTCAGCAAGGCAGCTGTTGCCGCCTGTAGCAGCGCGGGAATATCGGCTTCGGCTGTGGGCCGCTCCAGTCCCAGCGCCTCTGCCAGCCCCTTGGCCGTCGGGACCAGAAAACGGGCAGGATGGACGAACGCCCACAGTTCCAGCAGGTCCAGCCCGTTAAGTTCGGGGTAGCCCAGCCTTTGCCCGGTCAGGGGCGCATTGAGCAGCAGGACCGGCGTTTCCGCCGCGCGCCCGATCGCGCTTCCCTTGGCGACGGCCTGTGTTCTATCCCCTTCGCGCAACCAGATGCCGCCATGGCTGGCATGAAGAGCGGGCAGGGTGGTGGGGTCGATCACATCTTTTCGATTAGGCGAGCCAGAACAAAAGGGAAACCTGAAATTGCCCCAATCACGGCGAACCGACGTTGGTTTTCCTTTAGCCGTTCCCTTTCATTCGCGCCGGGGCTAGGGGCATTTCATCATGACTGTGTCCGAAACCATCCGTACCGCCGCGCAAGCGTCCAAGGCCTGGCCCTATGAGGAAGCCCGCAAGCTTCTGAAGCGTTATCCGCAGGGCGCGCCTGATAAAGGCTATATCCTTTTCGAAACCGGCTATGGTCCGTCTGGCCTGCCGCATATCGGCACGTTCAACGAAGTGCTGCGCACGACGATGGTGCGTAATGCCTATCACGCGCTGTCGGATATTCCGACCCGCCTCATCGCGTTCAGCGACGACATGGACGGGCTGCGCAAGGTGCCGGACAATGTCCCCAACCAGGCGATGCTGACGGAGCATCTGGGCAAGCCGCTGACGCAGGTGCCCGATCCGTTCGAAAAGTTCGAGAGTTTCGCCCACCATAATAACGCGATGCTGCGGGACTTTCTCGACCGCTTCGGGTTCGACTATGAATTTGTTTCGGCGACCGACCGCTACAGGTCCGGGGCGTTCGACGACGCGCTGAAAAATGTCCTGCGCCATTATCAGGACATCATGGACATCATGTTGCCGACGCTGCGCAAGGAACGGCAGGCGACCTATTCCCCGGTCCTGCCGATCAGCGCCAAGAGCGGCATCGTGCTGCAGGTCCCGGTCGAGGTGATCGACGCGGATGCGGGCCTTGTCCGTTTCGAGGATGAAGGCGAAGTCATCGAACAGTCGATCCTGTCGGGCGGGGCCAAACTGCAATGGAAGGTCGACTGGGCCATGCGCTGGGTCGCGCTGGGCGTCGACTATGAAATGGCGGGCAAGGACCTGATCGATTCGGTCACGCAAAGCTCCAGGATTTGCCGTGCGCTCGGCGCCCGCCCGCCCGAAGGTTTCAATTACGAAATGTTCCTGGATGAAAAGGGGGAGAAGATCTCCAAGTCCAAGGGCAATGGCCTCAGCCTGGAACAATGGTTGACCTATGGACCGCAGGAAAGTCTGGCCTTCTACGCCTATCGTGAGCCGAAAAAGGCAAAGCAGCTGCACATGGGCGTCATCCCGCGCGCCGTGGACGAATATTGGCAGTTCCGCGGCAATTACCCCAAGCAGGCGGTCGAACAGCAGCTGGGCAACCCGGTCCATCATATCCATGATGGGCGGCTGCCTGAAGGCGAACTGCCGGTGACCTTCGGCCTGTTGCTGAACCTTGTCGGCGTGATGAGCGATGCAAAGCGCGATCAGGTCTGGGGTTATCTGCAAAATTATGTGCCGGGCGCCAGCGCGGACGCTTATCCCGAACTGGATGCGCTGATCGGTCATGCGCTAGCCTATCACCGGGATTTCGTTGCGCCGACGCTTCAGCGCCGCGCGCCAGAGCCGAACGAAGCCGCCGCGCTTCGCAGGCTGGACGCGGAACTGTCCGCGCTTCCCGCCGACGCCAGCGCGGAAGATGTGCAAAACATCGTCTATGCGATCGGCAAGGATGAAGCGTTCGGATTTGCCGAGCTGAGGGACTGGTTCAAGGCGCTGTATCAGACGCTGCTGGGGGCCGATCAGGGGCCACGGATGGGCAGCTTCATTGCCCTGTACGGCATCCCCAACAGCCGTAAGCTGATTGCCGAGGCGCTGGGGGAATAGGGCGACCCGAACGGAACTTTCCGCGCCTCCGAACGTTGCATTCGGTGGTCCACCCCCCTTTCGGACTGATGGCGCGCCTCGCGCGTGTCATCGGCCGCGCCCGCCCGGAGACGGGCGGCGCGGCCAAGGGGTTCCAGGACCTTCTAAATATCCCCGATACCAAAACGGCCCCGGATCGTAAGGACCCGGAGCCGTTGTTGTTCAAATCCTCGCGATTACCAGAAGAAACCGCGATGGACCTGCATCACCCGTCCGCTACGAACATTGACCAGCAGCACGTCATTATAGTGCCTCACCCAGCGCAGATTGTTGCCGGGACGGGGCAGGCGATAGCGATAGGGATCGCTGATATAATAGCGTGAGCTGTAATAAACGGGGCGGATTCGCGCACCCTCGTTCCAACGTGTGTAGCGGAAAGGCGCGCGCCAGCTTCCGGCGCGATAGACATTGCGGTTTGATCGGCGGTAATCGCGCCAATCCTCCCGCACCTCGCGCCGGGCCTCACGGACGTCGCGGCGCTCTTCGCGCACATCTCGACGGTCGCCATAGCGGCGGGCGTCGCGCAGTTCACGCTGTTCCTGCCGCAATTCCCGCGCGCTGTCGCGGACCTCGCCGCGCGACTGGGCCATGGCGGCGCCCGGCATCGCCGTTGCTGCGATCAGGCCCAGGATGATCAACTTACGCATATCATTTCTCCCATCATCTTTGGCGGTTGACCCTTTGGCAGGGTCCGCCGCCAACATGATGGTTATGCCGGGCGTCCGCTGAACCGGCCGCGAACAGGCCAGTCAGCTACCGGTCATTTATGTCGCAATGTGTATCAGGGATGATGAAGGCGCAGGGCGCTCAGGCTGTCCAGCGCCGTTCGCGAAACCATTTCGTCACCACATATTTCATCCCGCTTGCCACCGGTCGGGCAGCGTGCAGGCTGTTGGGATTGGGCGCTCCGTCGGGGTTCATATTGTTCCAGATCAGGATCATTCCTTCCACCGGCGGCACCATGAATTCGCAATGCGGAAAATGGGTTTCGCCACCGGCGTCGACGGGCGACAGATAGATCATCGCGGTCCAGCTCCTTTGCCCGCCGGTTTTGCGCATGGCGGGCCAGTAACTGGCGCTGACCGGGAAATAGTCGCAATGCGCCTTATATTCCTGGCCTGGGGCATAGCGCTGGCCTTGCAGCGTTTCGCCATGGTCGGCGGTCAGCCCGGTCAGTGCGCAGATACGATCGCTGATCGCCATGACCAGCGGGTTGGCCGGGTCCAGATTGCAGCTGTGGCTGGTCCGGTAGTCGGCATTGGCGCTACCGGAAAACAGGGTGGAAGGCTGTGCATCGGCGTCGATCAGGCCGCGCAGGTCCGCGCACTCGACCTCGCTCAAAAAATCGCGGCGTCCGTAGATTTCCAGTTTAGGGGCGTCGATCCGGCTGACCAGCGGATTTCGGTCCAGCCGGGCACGCACAGCCTGTCCGATCCGCGCACGGACATCGGATGCTGCGCCTCCATCATCGATCTCTACGGCCATGACAGCCTCCTGCCACCGTTGATCCCATGGCTGCAAATGAAAAGGGTCCGAAGCCTGTGACTTCGGACCCCATCTTTCTAAAGGCGATTCAGGAACCGCGATCCCCGCTTATGTTCACCAGAAGAAGTCGTGGATTACATCGACGACATAGCCATCGCGAATGTCGACCAGCAGGGCGTCGTCATAATAGCGGACCCAGCGCAGCGTTCCATAGGCGGGCGGCAGGCGATAGGACCAGGGGTCGTTGATCCAATAGCTGTTGGAAAATAACAGGCTGTTGAGGACGATACCTATCGAATAGCGGCTATAGCCGTAATTCCATCCGCGCGGGGCGTGATAGCGACCGACGCGGTAGCGGTCGCTATAATGTGAGCGATAGCTGCGCCAGTCATAGCGGCGGTCCTGCCGCCAGCCATTGTCCCAGCGCCGCTGGCTGCTCCAGCGGGTGCGATCATCGTACCGCCGACCCACAGCGGCATTGCCGCCCCAGCGCCGATCGCCGTCATTCCAACGGTCATTGCCACGGCGATCGTCTCGGCGATTGTCGCCACGGCGATCATCGCGACGGTCGTCCCGGCGATTTTCACGCCGATCGTCCCGCACTTCACGCCGATTTTCCTGTGATGTCTGCAACACGCGCCAGCCTTCGCGGCGTTCAGGTCGTGCGTCATTGGACCTGCGCCCGTCACCCTGCCACTGCGCCTGGGGCCGCGACTGCACCACTCTGGCGGCAGGCCGATCGTCACGGCGCTGCTGTTGTACCCGCTGGGCCTGGCCCTGTTGACGGGCTTCACCCCCTGATCGACCGCCATCGGCGCGGGCGGCAGGTCGGTCGCTTCTTACGCGCCATCCCCCATCGTCTCCGCGCTGGGCGTAAGCAGGAGCAGTTCCGCCCAATATCGTCGCCGACATCAATCCCATCAGCATGATTTTCTTCAACATGATCTTCGCTTTCCCTTAGGGCATCGCGCCCTCATGCTGCCTTGTTACTTTAGATACCATGTCGAGAGGCTGAACTTGTTTGTCAGCTATTTGAAAGGGTCCTATTGCTAGCGCACGGTCGTGGTAAAACGGATTCGGCATCTTCGTGTGGAAAGAAAAAGCCCACGAACCGAACGGTTAAGCCGAATAAGCTGATTTGCATCAAGGCACGACCAAATAACTGCCATTAGGAACGTCTAGTGAAAAGAACGCCCATTGCTGGCCGTGTGCGACAGGCCCTGCGCGAAGCGACGATGGCTGGGCATCAGCGCGTCGATGATCTGTTTTCCCGATTCGCGCTGGATACGCCGGAAAGCTATGGCGCATTTTTAAAGGCTCATGCCCGTGCCCTTGCCCCGTTGGAGGCCATGGCCCGGCCCGGCGCGGCGCGATTGCCAAAGCTGGCGCAGGATCTAGCGGCGCTGGGTGAACCCATGCCCGAAGGCCTGAGCATCCATGAAACTGACAGTGACGCATTCCGCTGGGGCGCGCTTTATGCGCTGGAAGGGTCCCGGCTGGGCGGATCGGTGCTCGTGCGCCGGGTGCCTGACGGTCTTCCTCGCGCCTATCTCTCGGCGGTGCATGGAAAGGGCGAGTGGCAAGCGTTTCAGCGGTCGCTCGACGCTGCGGCTGAAGGGGAAGGCGATGACTGGATCGGCGAAGCAGTGCAGGGGGCCGAAGCAGCCTTCGCGCTGTTCGCCGCTGCTGCATCCGGTGAGCAGGCAATGACGCATGGCTGATGGCCGGGAACCAGAGGGCGCTGACTTCGCCGTCGACATCAGCAATTGCGACCGCGAACCGATCCACGTTCCAGGCATCATCCAGCCTTTCGGATTTCTGATCGCGCTGACCTCGGACTGGCTCGTGTCGCGCGTATCGGCAAATATCGGCCAGTTCATCCGGCTGACCCCGCAGGACCTGTTGGGCTACGCGATCAGCGACATCTTCTGTCCCGATGCGATCCACACCTTGCGCAACCGCATCACGCTGCTGCGGGGCGGTGATGCGGTCGAACGGATTTTCTCCCTCGTCCTGATCGATGGCTGCCCACCCTTCGACGTGGCCGTGCATTTTTCCGGTTCGCTCGTCGTCATTGAGGCAGAGCCTGCCCGCGCCGATGAGATGGAGGCAACCGGGCTGGTCCGATCGATGGTGGCGCGCCTGGCGCAGACCGACGGCATGTCGGCGTTCCTGCGTGATGGCGCGCGTCAGGTGCGGGCGCTGACAGGCTTTGACCGGGTCATGGTCTACCGCTTTGCGGAAGGTGGAGACGGCGAAGTCGTAGCCGAAGCCTTGCGACCGGGCATCGACAGCTTTTTCGGGCTTCATTATCCTGCGTCGGACATCCCGCAGCAGGCACGGGCGCTGTATCTGCGTAACATCTTCCGCGTCATCGCGGATGTTCAGGCGCAGCCGGTGCCGGTCGTCCCCGTGCTGGACCCGTCCGGTGCGGCGCTCGACATGTCGCTCAGCCTTTTGCGGGCCGTCTCCCCGATCCATATCGAATATCTCGGCAATATGGGCGTTGGCGCGTCGCTTTCCATTTCCATCATCGTAGGGGGCAGGCTGTGGGGCCTGTTCGCCTGCCACCATTATGGCCCGCGCCTGCCCAGTTTCGCGCAACGCAGCGCCGCCGAACTGTTCGGCCAGATATTCTCCATGATGTTGGAAAGCCGCGAGCGTGCCGAGACCGCGGATTATGAGGGCAAGGCACGGCAGGTGGCTGACAGGCTGATGTCGGCGGTCGCGCAGGATAATGATCTTCTGTCCAATGCGCGGTGGCTGGGCGATGTCATTTTCGATACTATCCCGGCCGAAGGCGTGGGGGTCTATATCGATGGCCAGATAACGCTGTCAGGATTGACGCCTGACGAAACATCCTTCGCGGTGCTGATCAACCTGCTCAACCGCACTGCGGCCAGCCAGGTCTACACCACCGACAACCTGTCCGGCATCATGCCCGAAGCGGCCGCCTTCGCCGATCGCGCCGCCGGGCTGCTCGCCATCCCGCTGTCGCGCCGCCCGCGTGATTATGTGGTCCTGTTCAGGCCCGAACAGCTGCGGTCGGTGCGCTGGGCGGGCAGTCAGGAAAAGCACATCGAATATGGGCCGAACGGTCCCCGGCTGACGCCGCGCAAAAGTTTCGAGGAATGGTCGCAACTTGTGAAGGGCACCGCCGTGTCGTTCACGCCGCCCGAATTGCGCGTCGCCGAAGCATTGCGCACCGCCTTGCTGGAGGTCGTGCTGCGCCTGTCGGATTCAGCCAATGAGGAACGGCACCGGGCACATGAGAAGCAGGAACTTCTCATCGCCGAACTCAATCACCGCGTTCGCAACATCCTTTCGGTCATCCGGGGACTGCTGTCGCAGACGCGCGGCAGCGCCGGATCGGTGGAAGAATTTATCGGCACATTGGAAAGCCGCGTCCACGCCCTGGCGCGGGCGCATGACCAGATCACGGCCGATCGCTGGTCGCCCGCGCGATTATACGACCTGATCGAGGTGGAGGCAGGCGCCTATCTTGGCGAAAGGCGGGATCGGGTGAAACTGACCGGCCCCAACGTCCTGCTGACGCCTTCCGCCTTCACCGTCATGGCGCTTGTCATTCATGAGCTTCTGACCAACGCGGCCAAATATGGCGCATTGTCGGATGGCGGCGTGGTCTCCATCGACTGGCATGTGGATGACGATGGCAGCTTGCTGGTCCACTGGATAGAAAATGGCGGTCCCGCAGTGGTCGCGCCCACCCGCCGGGGTTTCGGATCGACGGTCATAGAACGGTCCATTCCCTATGATCTGGGTGGCAAGGCGGAAGTGGCCTATCGGCTCGCGGGGGTCGAAGCCCATTTCTGCATCCCCTCCACCTATGTGGCGTCGGTGCTGCCTGATATCGTGCATAAGGAACGCGCCCAGGCGCTGCCGGACGCTACGCCTGAATTGCTCAAGGGCCGCACCGTGCTGTTGGTCGAAGATAATATGATCATCGCCATGGATGGAGAGGATGCGCTGCGCGATCTTGGCGCAGAGGTCATGACCGCAGCCAGCATCAACCGCGCGCGCGAAGCGATCGCGCGGCATAAGGTCGATCTCGCCGTGCTCGATTTCAACCTGGGGAATGAGACCAGCCTGCCCATCGCGGACCTGCTGACGGAGCGGGGCATCAGCTTCATTTTCGCGACCGGCTATGGCGACGGGCTGGAACTGCCCGCGCGTTACAGCCACGTCACTCTGCTCAAGAAACCATATTCCGGGGCAACGCTGGCCCAGGTTATCGCTCCGTTGATCGGGGAAAGCCAAGTCGGACACTGAAACGCAAAGTTTCCGCGCGGGCCGTTGCGCATGGCGGCCAGGTGCATGATCTAGGCATCATGAAACAGCCCAGCCTCTTTATCCCGCATGGCGGCGGTCCGTGCTTCTTCATGGACCCTTCAGATGGCGACCGGCTGCACAGCGATCCCATGTGGCATCCGATGCAGGCCTATCTGACCGGATTGATGTCCGACCTGCCCGAACGGCCCAAGGCGATGCTGATCGTATCGGCGCATTGGGAAGAACCGTCATTCACGGTCCATGGCGGCAGCCAGCCTTCGCTGCTGTTCGACTATAGCGGCTTCCCGCCGCACACTTACGCCTTGCGGTGGGACGCGCCGGGCGACCCCGCGCTGGCAGGCCGGGTGGTGTCGCTACTGAGTGACGCTGGTTTCCCGGTGGGGCAAGAAACGGATCGCGGCTGGGACCATGGCGTCTTCATCCCGATGAAGGTGGCACTGCCTGACGCGGGCATTCCCGTCATGCAATTGTCCTTGAGGCGCGATCTTGACCCGGCTGCTCACATCGCGGCGGGACGTGCGCTCGCGGGATTGCGGGACGAAGGTGTCCTGATCATCGGATCGGGGATGAGCTTCCACAACATGCGCGTGCGTGGCCCGGAAGGGACCGATCGAGCGGTCGAATGGGATGACGCGCTGAACAGCGCCGTGACCGATCCCGATCCGCAGCGACGGGCAGCACGCGTCAGCGCCTGGGACCAATTGCCCGAAGCGCGGTTCGCCCATCCGCGTGAAGAACATCTGTTGCCGCTGATGGTGGCGCTGGGCGCGGGCGCGGATGACCCCGCACGGCTGGACCATCGCAGCACCGTGCTGGGCTGGACCGTCTCGGCCTACCGATTCGGCTGAATGTCAGGGCCTGCGCAGCGCCGGGACGGTGCGTGCAGCATCTTCGGGCGTAATGCCGGGGGGAGGCGCTGCGGCGACCTGTTCCTCACCGCGCATGATGCGGCCCGCGCGGCGAATGGCGGCGCGCAGGCGTGGATAGATCCCGCAGCGGCAGATGTTGGTGATGGCCGCGTCCATCTCGTCGTCGCTGGGGTCGTTATTCCGTTTCAGCAGGACGGCGGCGGTCATGATCATGCCGGGGATGCAGTAGCCGCATTGCGACACATTGTCGGCGGCGAACACCTGTTGCAACGGATGGCCGCGGTCAGGCGATAGCCCCTCGATCGTCGTGACGAAGCGCCCTTCCGCATTGCGGATGGTGACCTGGCACGACCGGACTGCTTCGCCGTCAATGTCGACTGTGCACGCGCCGCAATCCCCCGTGCCGCAGCCATATTTGGTTCCGGTAAGGTTGGATGCATCGCGCAGCGCCCATAGCAGAGGCGTGTCGGGATCCATCCGATATTGGACCGGGCGGTCGTTGACGGTGAATTTCGTCATGACGCTTCGTCTACCTCCGCTTCATGATACAGCACTTCGTTGCGGATATGGATGATGCGGGAACCCAGCCGGATTTCCAGGATGAATGTGCCAAAGGCGGCGGCCTGCAACAGCATCGCCAGGCTGAACAATATCGCTATCAGCGTCCCGACATGCGCCCCGAACAGATTGCCCGCGAACAACAGGATGACGACCAGGCAGATCGCGCAGGCCGATACCACGGTCAGGAAAATCGCGCTGTTGACCACGCTCATCCGGCGATCGAGCACCCGGATTTCCGCGACCATGCGGTCATGTTCCTTGCCCCGGCTGGTAAGGATGCGTTCTTCCACCCGTCGCGCGCGGTCGATGATGCGCGCAAGTCGTCCTACGCAGACGTTCAGGAACGCGCCGATCCCCGCCAGCAGGAACACCGGAGCCAGCGCCAGTTGGATCGTCTGCGCGACCTGTGAAACCTGGGACATTTCGGCAAAGTGAGGAAAAGGGTTCATCGCACGCCTGCTTTCAGCTTTTCGGCAAAGCAGCGCATCGCGAAGAAAATGACAAGGGCTGAAGGCGGCGCGATCCAAAGGATTTGACTGGCGTCATTCCGTCGCGCGCAATCCGCCTCGATTGCGCAATCGCCAAACACCGATCCGACAAAAACGACAGCCGATACCATCAGGAATAACGTTGCGGCGATGCAGCCGCACGCGCTCCCCAGCATGTGCGGCTGATAGCCTTGTCCGTCAACCTCGTTCAGGCGGCACCCTTGGCAGGCGTGTTGATGCCCATGGATTTCAGATATTGTTTGATGTTGCGCGCCGCCTGCCGCAGCCGCTGCTCATTTTCGACCATGGCAATGCGGACATAGCCTTCCCCGTCCTCGCCATAACCAACGCCGGGAGCGACGGCGACTTTGGCGTGGGTCAGCAGCTGCTTGGAAAATTCCAGGCTGCCCATGCCCTTCAGTGCGGGCGGCAGGGGGGCCCAGGCGAACATCGACGCCTTGGGGGCGGGGATTTCCCAACCTGCGCGCCCAAAGGCTTCGACCATGACGTCGCGCCGCCGGTGATAAAGTTCGCGATTCTTCTGCACTATGTCCTGCGGCCCGTTGAGCGCAGCGCAGGCCGCCGCCTGGATCGGCGTGAACGCGCCATAGTCCAGGTAGGATTTCACCCGCTTGAGCGCAGCGATCAGTTGCCGGTTGCCCACGGCAAAGCCAATGCGCCAGCCAGCCATGGAATAGGTCTTGCTGAGCGACGTAAATTCGACCGCAACATCCTTTGCCCCCGGCACCTGAAGGATGGAAGGCGTGGGATTGCCGTCATAATAAAGTTCGGAATAGGCAAGGTCGGACAGAATCCAGACGTTGTTCTCCTTCGCCCACGCCACCAGCCGCTCGTAAAAGGCCAGATCGACCGTTTCGGCTGTCGGGTTGCTTGGATAACCCACCACCAGGATGGAGGGCCGCGGCACGGTGAACGCCATCGCCCGTTCCAGCGATTCCCAATAATGTTCGTCCGGCGTTGTTGGCACCGACCGGATCGTCGCACCCGCGATGATGAAGCCGAACATGTGGATGGGGTAGCTGGGGTTCGGGGCAAGCACGACGTCGCCCGGCGCGGTGATCGCGTTGGCCAGGCTGGCCAGCCCCTCCTTCGACCCCATCGTCACGACGACTTCGGTTTCAGGGTCAATGTCGACGCCAAAGCGGCGACCGTAATAATTTGCCTGTGCCTTGCGCAGTCCGGGAATGCCCATCGACTGGGAATAGCCATGCGCGCTGGGCTTCTGCGCCACTTCGCACAGCTTGGCGATGACATGGTCCGGCGGCGGCAGATCGGGATTGCCCATCCCCAGGTCGATAATGTCTTCGCCCGCCGCCCGCGCGGCCGCTCGCATCGCATTGACTTCGGCGATGACATAGGGCGGCAGGCGTTTCATGCGGTAAAATTCTTCGGACATTATAGGCTTTCCTGAAAGGTCTCCGTGGGGAATAATAGTCTGCGCACGCAGGACGTGGCAGGCTTTGGCTATAACGCGCCCGGCAGCCACGCGCTAGCGAAAGCGGCGGACCGGGCGATGCCAGGAAAAGGGATGGTGGCCATGAAAGTGAACGATCTGGGCGAACCCCATCTGCCGACACTCGAACAAATGCAGCAATGGACCCATGTGCTGGGGCGGGCGCAGCAGCTTATGCTCGAACAGGCGGCGGGCGCGGTCGGGCGCACGCTGCCGTTCGACGCCGATGCCGTCGCCCGGATACAGACGAGCTTCGCCGATGAAGGGCTGGCGCTATGGCAACGTTTCCTGGATTCCGGCGGCATGTTGCGCGACCGGCCCGAACCGCCGCCACCGGGCAGCCCGGCCGCTGCCAAGGATCGTCGGTTCGCCGATCCGGCCTGGTCCAATCACCCCTTTTACGATCTGATCCGGCAAAGCTATCTGCTGCTGTCGGACTATCTGCTGAAGCTGACGGATACGGTGGATGGCGACGACCCCAAGCAGAAGGCGAAGCTGCGTTTCGCCACCAATGGCATGATCGACGCCCTGGCCCCCAGCAATTTTGCCTTCACCAATCCGGCAGTGGTGGAAAGAACGCTGCAAAGCGGCGGCGAAAATCTGGTCAAGGGCCTGCAGAACATGCTCGCCGATCTGGAAAAGGGGCAACTGACCCATACCGATGGCAGCAGCTTTGAAGTCGGACGCAATGTCGCCGCGACGCCTGGCAAGGTGATCAAGGAAACGCCGCTCTACCAGCTTATCCATTATACGCCGACGACCGATCGGGTGCTGGAAACGCCGCTGCTCATCTTCCCGCCCTGGATCAATCGCTTTTATATTCTCGACCTGTCGCCCGAAAAAAGCTTCGTCAAATGGGCGCTGGACCAGGGGATCAGTGTTTTCCTGCTGTCGTGGAAATCCGCCGATGCGTCGATGAAGGACCTGCAATGGGACGATTATATCCTGCGCGGGCAGGTGGATGCGATCGACGCCGTCCGGGATTTGCTCAAAGTCCCGGCGGTTCACACCATCGGCTATTGCGTCGCCGGAACGACGCTCGCCGCGACGCTCGCGCTGTTGGCTGCGCGCGGACAGGCGGACAAGGTCGCGAGCGCAACCTTCTTCACGGCGCAGGTGGATTTCAGCGAGGCGGGCGACCTGGGCCTGTTCATCGACGATGATCAGATGAAGCTGTTGGACCAGCTGTCGTCGGGCGGTTTCCTAGACGGTCGGTACATGGCCGCGACCTTCAACCTGCTGCGTGGCCGTGACCTTATCTGGAACTATGTGGTCAACAATTACCTGCTGGGGCAGGATTATCCGCCATTCGACCTGCTATATTGGAACGGCGACACGACAAATCTGCCCGCCCGTTGGCACAAGGATTATCTGACGCAACTTTACCGCGACAATTTGCTGGTCGCGCCAGACGCCCTTAGCATCGACGGCACGCCGTTGGACCTGCGCAAGATTGAGACCCCCGCCTATATTCAGGCGGGACGCGAAGACCATATTGCACCGCCGCAGAGTGTGTGGAAACTGACCCAGCATCTTTCAGGACCGGTCCGGTTCGTCCTGGCGGGGTCGGGACATATTGCGGGGGTCATCAATCCGCCCTCTGCTGGCAAATATCAGTTCTGGACGTCGGAAGAGCCTCAGGCGACGCTGGACGATTTCATGGATCATTCCAGGGAGACCAAGGGCAGCTGGTGGCCCGATTGGCGGGACTGGATCGCCGCCTTGGGTGATTCGACTGTCCCCGTAAAAGGGGCGCGTCAGCCGGGCAAGGGGGCGCTCAAAGCTATAGAGGATGCGCCAGGACGCTACGTCAAGACACGCTGACCCACTGAATAGATTAGTAATTTCCCCGCCATAGCCCCTTCCAAGCGCGGCTTTGCTGCACTGCACAAAATATGCTTGAAACCGTGATGGGTTTCGCTTATTGTGCAATGCAGCAAAGGAGGGTGACTATGGCAATGAAACCCAAGCCAGTTCCTCGGAAACGGACTGCGACGAACAAGGCTTCGTCCACTCTGTCGGCCAGCGAGGCATTGAAGGCTGCGGAAGCGGCGGTGGGTTCTGGCCCGGCGTCCCCGCCAGCGAAGCCCGCACGGCCCGCAAAGGCGCCGCCGACGGCCACGAAACCGGCTCCGACGGCAAAGGCCGATCCCGTGGCAATTGCTGCGGCGACGACTGCGCTGGATGCCGCACCCGAACCAGCAGGCGCTGGCGCAGTTGTAACACCTGCACCCGCCGACCCGATCGTGATCGCCGATGAGGCGCCGGTCGAACTGAAAGAGATTAAGAGCCTGTCATCCCAGGCCGGGCCGGTAAAGCCCGCATTGCTGCCCGCCACAGAAGGAACCAAGATGATGAACGACGTAATGGAAACCGGAAAGAAGTTCGCCCAGGACACCAAGGCCAAGCTGGAATCGGCCTATGCCGACCTGAACGAAAAGGCGAAGGTTGGCGTGGAAAAGTCGACCAAGGCGATTGAAGAAATCAGCGACATCGCCAAGGGCAATGTCGAAGCGCTGGTCGAATCCGGCAAGATCGCTGCGAAGGGCATGGAAAGCCTGGGCCAGGAAGCCGTCGACTACAGCCGCAAGAATTTTGAAAAGGCGACCGCGTCGATCAAGAGCTTTTCGACCGTGAAGACGCCGACCGAATTCTTCCAGCTGCAAAGCCAGCTTTTCTCGGCCAGCTTCGATGAACTGACCAAGGAAGCAGCGAAGAGCAGCGAAGCGCTGATCAAGCTGGCGGGCGACGTTGCCCAGCCGCTGACCGCTCGCGTGACGGTCGTGACGGACAAGGTCAAGTCCTTCGCCGCCTGATCGGCCGAAGCACTTACCGAATGGAATGAAGGACGGCTCTCACCCACGGGTGGGGGCCGTCTCTCTTTTTGGTCACTGCGCGATCACGCTCGCGATCCAGCCTGCCCTTGCCATGAGGGACCGAATCGCCATATTCTGGCTCGACATGAGCAGCATCAGCAAATCGACATATCCCGCTATGATGGCGGGCAAGGATCAGGACGACCAGGGCGAAGGGACGGGCGGTCCCAATGTCGGCGTGGCGACCCGCACGCGCGCACGAACGAAAAAGCCTTCCCTCTACAAGGTGCTGATGCTGAACGACGATTACACGCCGATGGAGTTCGTCGTGCATGTCCTGCAGCAGTTTTTCCGCATGGACATGGAGGAAGCGACCCGCGTGATGCTGCATGTTCATCAGCGCGGCGTGGGTATCTGTGGCGTCTTCAGCTATGAAGTGGCGGAAACCAAGGTCAATCAGGTGATGGATTTTGCCCGGCAGAACCAGCACCCGCTTCAGTGCACGCTCGAAAAGGCCTGAGCATCCATCGCCAATCTTCGGCCCCTGGCGCAGCCTGACACTGTTTATTCAGACCTCATCAGTGGTTAGCAAATGTTAACCACGCAAGGCTAACTATGGCCCGGCATGAGCGTCTCGATACCATCTTCCTCTTTCCGTTTTGCGCCTCTTGTCGCGGGTGTGGCCTACTTCCTCCTGGCCACCATAGCGTTGCTCATTTCCCGTTTCGAAGGCGGCCTGGCCTATGTCTGGCTGGCGAACGCGTTGTTGATGGCAGAGCTTCAGCGGTCTCATACCCGGCAATGGCCCGCTATCATCCTGTGCTGCGGAACCGCCAGCATGATATCGACCTCGCTATTCGGCATGGGGGTGGTCGCGGCCGTGCCCATGGCCCTGATCAACATTGCCGAAGCATTGATCGTCGTCCTGCTGTGCCGCCGCTTCGAACCGAACCGTAATCTGACTGACGCGTCGAAACGCCCTCTGCTGGTCTTTGTTCTGGCGCTCAGCATCCCGGCCAATATGATCGCCGCGCTTGCCGCCGCGTTCGTCGCCTCTTCGCTCACGCCCGTGGCCTTCGGCGCGTCATGGCTGCAATGGTATAGCGGCCATGTGCTTGGCGGCCTTACTTTCGCGCCGATCCTGATGATGTTCTTCCAGGGGGAAGCCCGGCGCTGGAGCCTGGAAACGCCGCGCAGGGACAAATGGGAAGCATTGGCGCTTCTGGCCTTTTTCGCTGTTGTGACGGGCCATGTCTTTTATCTTGCGCGCTATCCCATGCTGTTCGTGCTTCTGCTGCCGATGGTGGGAATCGCATTCCGCACCGGTTATCTGGGCGCTGCCGCCTCGGTCGTCATTCTCGCGATCATCGGTGGGATGGCCACGATTACGGGGCATGGGCCTTTTCACATGGTGCCCGGCACCATGGGCGAACGAATCCAGTTTCTGCAGCTCTTCCTCTCCTTCAGCTTTCTGCTGACCATCCCCGTGGCCGCCGAACTCAACCGCCGCCGCCGTTTGTTCCAGATGCTGCAGGAAAGCGAGGCACGCTATCGCACCATTGCCGAACATAGCGGCGACGTTGTGCTGGAACTGGGTGTCGACGGCGTCGTCCAATATGCGTCGCCGTCCGCGATCGACCAATTGGGATGCGAGCCGGATCGGCTGATCGGACGCGACGCCGCTGAATTCGTCGATCCCCAGGACCGGGCGGAAGTGATCCGCTCGCACCGGCGCGCGCTCGCGCATCCAGGTGAGGTCCAGACCGTGGAGTTCCGTCCCGCTTCGCCCGTCATGGCCCTGGACTGGTGCGAGATGGTGACGCGCGCCGTAGTCGATGAGCGCGGCACGCCGACTGGCGTCATCAGCACGATCCGCGACATGTCACGACACAAGGCGCGGCAAACGGCGCTGCAAAGGGCGGCGGCAACCGATTCGCTGACCGGCGCCGACAGCCGACCGGCTTTCCTGGAAAAGCTGGAGGGCGAAATAAGGCGGACCGCCAATGGCGAACGTTCCTGCCTGCTGCTGATCGATATCGACCATTTCAAATCGGTCAACGACCGTTACGGCCACATCATCGGTGACAAAATCTTGACCGGCTTTGTCGCCCGCCTGCGCCCTGGGCTGCGCGGAATGGACAGCATTGGACGTCTGGGCGGCGAGGAGTTTGCGATCCTGCTCGTCGGGGTAGATGTCCATCGCGCCAGCATGATCTGCGAACGGCTGCGCGCTGCGGTTTCCACCCATCCCATGCGGACAGATACGGGGGAGGCGATTTCCGTTACGTTCAGCGCCGGCCTTGTCGAACTGAAGGGGGCTGTCGGAGCAACAGAGCTGCTGGAAGCTGCCGACAAGGCGCTCTACCGGGCGAAACATGGCGGACGAAACTGCCTGCGCCTGGCTGCCTGACGCAGCGGCTTACGGGGCGAAATTCCATGGCGCATCGTTCCGGCAGCAGCCGACAAAGTTACCAATGATATGTTGTAACTTCATCTCATCTGTCCTATGTATCGGCCACCATGGCCACCAGCTTCCGATCCAGCCTGTCGACGGCACGTCTTGACCGCATTGCGATTGCAATTTCGGGCATGTGCGTGGCGCATTGCTTGGGGACTGCCATATTACTGGGCGTACTTGCTTCGGCGGGCGGTATTTTTGACAATCCGCTTTTTCATGAGGTCGGACTGGTGCTGGCGATCCTGCTCGGCGCGGTAGCGCTCGGCCATGGTGCCATCGCGCACGGGTTCATGATGCCCGCGGCGGTCGGCGCTCTGGGTCTGGGGATCATGGCAGGGGCGATGACCCTGGACCATGGTTGGCAGGAAAGCGCCTATACACTGCTAGGTGTGGCGATCCTGGCGCTAGGCCACGATCTCAATCATCGCGCGGGCCGTTGATCGGTTCCAGGTTGTAAAAAAAAAGGGGACCTGTGCGGTCCCCTTTTCACTGGTGATGTTGCCTGTCGGATCAGCCGTTCTTGCGATCCAGATGATGCTCACCCTTGACCCAGCGCACGGTGCCGGTGCTGGCGCGCATCACGACGCTGTCGGTGGTCAGCTTGCCGCCGGGCAAGCGCTTGACGCCCGCCAGCAGTGATCCATCAGTCACGCCGGTCGCCGCAAAGATGCAATCGCCCTTCGCCAGTTCCTTGAGGTCATAGACCTTGTCGAGGTCGGTGATGCCCCATTTGTGGGCGCGGCCACGCTCGTCATCATTGCGGAACAGCAGCTTGCCCTTGAACTGGCCACCCACACAGCGCAGCGCCGCGCAGGCGAGCACGCCCTCAGGTGCGCCGCCCGATCCCATATAGATGTCGATGTTCGTTTCCGGGTCGGTCGTCGCGATCACGCCGGCCACGTCGCCATCGGGAATCAGCATGATGCCGCAGCCAATAGCGCGCAGTTCCGCGATCAGCTTTTCATGGCGGGGACGGTCCAGAACGCAGACGATGATTTCGCCGGGCTCAACGCCTTTCGCCTTGGCCACCGCCTCGACATTTTCCTTGGCCGACCGGTTAAGGTCGATCACGTCGTCGGGATAGCCCGGACCGACCGCCAGCTTTTCCATATAGACGTCGGGCGCGTTCAACAGACCGCCTTCTTCGGAAATCGCGAGCACCGCCAGCGCGTTGGGACCGGCCTTGGCCGTGATGGTGGTGCCTTCCAGCGGGTCGAGCGCGATATCGATCTTTGGTCCGGTGCCGATCGCATTGCCGACCTTTTCGCCGATGTAGAGCATCGGTGCTTCGTCGCGTTCGCCCTCGCCAATGACGACGGTGCCGTCCATGTACAGGTCGTTGAAGGCCAGGCGCATCGCCTCGACCGCGGCGGCGTCCGCGGCCTTTTCATCCCCACGCCCGATCAGCTTGGAAGCGGCAATGGCGGCGGCTTCGGTGACGCGCACCATTTCCAGCACCAGGACGCGGTCGAGAATTGAACTAGCCTGCACCATAGTTATTCCTTCGCTGTCTCTATTTGCAGCAGGCGATAGGAGGTCGTTCCTGCCTTGTCGACCCATGCGGCGTTACGGCTGGGCATTTCATATTGAAGATGCAACATCTTGTCGAATGGCGCATTTATAGCGGGTAGGACTTTCAAAGGCTGTGAAGATGATCGTTGCCATCGTGGCCATGGGCCTCGCCAGTCCAGCGGCCCTTCTTCCGGGCAGGGCGGTCGGGGCCGCACCCTGTCACGCCGTTCCCTCACTATGCCTGACGACCAAGGTCGATGTTGCGCGCCCGGTGCTAGATCGTCCGGGCAAGTCCAGTGATACCAAGATGGCCGCATACCGCTTCGATGCCCGTCCTTGCCGTATCATCGGGAATATGGGCTGTCCCAAGCAGGCGCGGATCAAGCTGTTCCGCCTGGGCGAACCGTTGCACGAAACATTGTGGCGAAGCTTCGGTCCGCGTTGAAAGCGGGGCGGCAGCGATCAATCCAATATATGTATCACCATCGGCGCCTGTAGCAGGCTGTCGGACCCGGCCAGCCGTTCCAGCGTGTCCAGGACGCAGCGTTCTTCGCCCGCATGGGTGACGATCGCGATCAGCACGCCGTCTTCCTGATGCGTGCCGCGCTGGATCATGCTTTCAATCGACACCCCCGCGTCGCGCATCGCGGCGGCGATTTCCGCCAGCACGCCGGGGCGATCCTTTACCCGGAAACGCAAGTAGGCGCGGCCGATCCGCGCCCCCGCATCCGCAGGCCGCTGCTGCGCAAGGGCGGACACGGGCATCGCCAACGCATCGCCATATTCGTCACGCGCCACGTCGATCAGGTCGGCGACCACTGCCGAAGCGGTAGGACCGTCGCCTGCGCCGCGTCCCTGGAAAAACAGCCGCCCGACGAAATTGCCCTCCACGACAACGGCGTTCAACGATCCATCGACATGGGCAAGGGGGTGATCGAGCGGCACCAGCATCGGGTGGACGCGCTGGAACAGACCCTCCGGGCCATTCTGCGCCATGCCGACCAGACGGATGCGGAAGCCCAGGGCAGCGGCTTCGGCGATGTCCTCGGCGATGACATGCCGGATACCGGTCGTCGCCACATTGTCGAAATCCAGTTCAGTGCCAAAGGCGAGGCTGGCGAGAATGGTCAGCTTGTGCGCGGCGTCGACCCCGTCAATGTCGAAGCTGGGATCGGCCTCGGCAAAGCCCAGTTCCTGCGCTTCCTTCAGCACATCATCGAAACTGCGCTTGTCCTTTTCCATGGTGGTCAGGATGTAGTTGCAGGTGCCGTTCAGGATGCCGTAGACGCGCGCGATTTCGTTGGCGGCGGCGCCTTCGCGCATGCCCTTGATCACCGGGATGCCGCCTGCGACAGCCGCTTCATATTTCAACGCGATCCCGGCTTTCTCAGCCAGCGCCGCCAGATCCAGGCCGTGATGGGCCAGCATCGCCTTGTTGGCGGTGACGAATGGCTTGCCCGCCGTCAGGCACTGGCGCGCCAGGGTGAGGGCAGGGCCGTCCGCCCCGCCGATCAACTCCACCACCACATCGATATCGTCGCGGCCCGGCAGGGTCGTCATGTCGTCGACCCATTCAAATGACGACAGGTCGACGCCACGGTCCTTGTTCCTGTCGCGCGCAGATATGGCCACGATCTGGATCGGGCAACCGGCTCGGCGGGCGATCAGTTCGGCATTGGTCTGCAACAGCCTGATGACGCCGCCGCCCACCGTGCCGAGTCCGACAAGCGCGACGCGCAGCGGTGCATGGCGGTGAAGATTGGTCATGGCTTTGCTTTGTCCTCAGGCTGGCATGAAGCCGCGCTGATAGCCTCCAATACGCCGCTGTCCAAGGAAAAGACGGTCAAAGTGCCGGATCAGGCGCATCAGGAAAGCGCCCGGCTGCGCTCGCATGGGCCCAAGGCCTGCATCACCAGTGCATAATCGGACCGCGCCGCATCGGCGTCGACGACAGGAAGTGATCGGATCGACCGGACGGGCAGGCTTTGCGGCAGTCCGCAGGCCAGCCGATACCAAAGCAGGCTGCCGGGCGCGGGGGGCTGGGCCGCCTCGTCCACAATTTCTCCCAATGCGACGGCCCAGCGCGGCTGCTGGCCGGGGCGGCGAAGGATCGACAGCGACACCGGATCGCCATTTTGCGTGCGCAGGAAGATTTGGGTCTCGCTCTCTCCGGCGACGGTGCCCTTGACGTGGAAAGCGTCGCCGACCCCTATGATGCGGGGAGGAGCGCCGTTCGCGACCAGCTCGGACAGGATCGCCTTCACCTGCTGGATCGCGGCGGGGTCGGCCGGAATCTGGGCGTCGCGCGCAACCAGCTGGATTTCGCCCGGTCGCTCTGCCCGCCTGGCGAACAGAATCATCTGCGCCTTCTTCAGCTTGGGCAGCTTGCCCCTGGGATTCAGGCGGGCGTCATACAGATATCGAACCGTCGGGCTGATTCCGCCGTCCCCCCGAATCAGCGTGTCCACATCCGCCTCAATATAGAGCCGCTGATAGCCTGCGGGCACGTCAACTACCCGCTTTGGGTCCAGTTTTATGATGCTGCGTATCCGTACCACCGCGACCAGCGCCGACGCGTCGGCAAGGTCCGCCATGTCGGCATAGGACAACCCATTCATCGCCGCAGCCCCTGCGCTGTTCGCACCTGTCTGAGCTGCGGAAACGCTAGGGTATGCGGCGGAAATGAGGCATGCGAGAAAAAAAGATGCGGGGCGGATGGGGGATTTGATTTTCATATTCGTCCTAGGGATCATCGGCGTGACAATGTTGTCACATGCAAGTCATTCTGGTGCAAAATATTAATGACAATTGACCGTATCGATAAAGCGTTTGCGTGCCACGATGCGCCGCGATAGGAGTTCGCAAGGTAGCAAATGAGAGGATAGGGGCCAAAGGTGACCGGGAACAGCCCGGCCAGCTAGGGTCGCTTTTCGCTTATTAGCTTATAATCAACTAGTAAGCTGAGTTAAGGAGTGTCGTTGCCGAATGGCCTATGCTGACCACTCGCAAGGATCGAGTCGGACGATCTCGATCATCATCGTCGCCCTTGTTCACGCTGTTCTCGGTTATGCTTTTGTCACCGGCCTTGGCATGAAATATGTCAAGAAGGCGGCAGAACAGCTTAACGTGATCGACGTGAAAGAGGAACCGCCGCCACCTGATGAGGAGCCGCCACCACCGCCGCCAGACCAGCCGGTCGAACCGCCGCCGGTAGTTGCTCCCCCGCCGATCGTCCAGACGCCGGCCCCCGCGCCGCCGATTCAGACCGTTCGCACGCCTCCGCCGGTGTTCAATCCGGTGCCGGTTGCAACGCCGCCTCCTCCGCCGCCTCCACCGGCGACGCCTGCTACGCGTGCAACGCCGCGCAGCTCGCCTGGTGGCTGGCTCACCGATGCCGACTATCCCAGCCGCGCGCAGCGTGAAGAACGCTCGGGCACCGCTGGTTTCCGGCTTCAGATCGGACCTGACGGTCGTGTCACCGACTGCACCATCACCTCATCTACGGGCCATTCGGACCTTGACGAGGCGACCTGCCGCCTGCTGCCGCGCCGCGCGCGGTTCAAGGCAGCGACTGCCGCAGGCGGGGGGCCAATGTCCGACACCTATAATGGTCGCATCACGTGGCGACTGCCGGAATGATATTGACGGGAAGGCTGGCGCTGCCGCCTTCCCCTGTTATTGATCCTTTGAGAGGGAAGTCTTGAAAATGTTGATGTATCTCGCAGCCGCAGCCGCGCCTAAGCCCGAGAATCCTTACGGGCTGATGGAAGCTCTGGAACAGGGCGGCACCATTGCCTGGGCAACGTTCATCATCCTGGTCGGCATGTCCGTCGGCACATTCTATATCCTGTTCACCAAGCTGATCGAACAGCAGAAGGTCATCAATCAGGGCAAGAAGGTCCGCGCGACCTTCTGGCGCTCCCCTTCGCTGAAGGAAGGCACTGCCAAGCTCGAAAAGAACTCGGCCTACAAGCAGATCGTCGATGACGGCATCAAGGCTCAGGAAGAACATACCAAGCTGACCGATCCGGTCGAAGCTCATGACTGGCTGCACGGTTCGCTCGCCCGTTCGGAAGCATCGATCAACTCGAAGCTGGGCGGTGGTCTGGCGTTCCTCGCGACCGTCGGTGCGACTTCGCCGTTCATCGGCCTGTTCGGTACGGTTATCGGTATTTACCGCGCCCTCATCAAGATCGGCGCTGCCGGTCAGGCTTCGATCGACGCCGTTGCCGGTCCGGTCGGTGAAGCTCTGATCATGACCGCCCTGGGTCTGGCCGTCGCCGTTCCCGCGGTGCTTGCATATAACTTCCTGCAGCGCCGCAACAAGTCGATCGCGGAACAGCTCAACGGCTTCACCGTCGATCTGCTGGCGCACCTCGTATCGAACGGCGCGGTACGGCCCTCGCTCGCCGCGGCTCCGGTGGCGCCTGCCGCCAAGCCAGCCACGGCTGCGACCAAGGCCTGATTGGGTCAAGCGTCGGTGGGAAACCGGCGGGCGGGCTGCGACCGCCAGGGTTTCCCACCGACCATGGGCCCCCGATGACGGGGCGCCATCGACACGCATGTTAGGAAATTATCAATGGCAATGAGTGTTGGCTCCGACGGCGGTGAAGACAAGCCGATGTCCGACATCAACACGACGCCGCTCGTCGACGTCATGCTGGTGTTGCTCATCATCTTCCTTATCGCGGTCCCGGTCGTCGTCCAGACGGTCCAGCTGCAACTCCCCAAGGTCGCGTTCGAGCCGACGACGACGAAGCCGGAAAATGTCTCCCTGTCCATCACGACAGGCGCCGACGGCAGCTGTGCGGTCTATTGGAATCTGACCAAAGTGTCTTCTGACGATCTGCTCAACCGCGCCGTCGCGAAGCTCGAAGCAGACATCAAGAAGGCGGGCGGCGTTGAAAATATGACGCCTGAGGATCTGCCCGAAGTGCATATTCGCGGTGACATCAATACCCCCTATCGGTGTATTGGCGGCACGATCTACACGATGCAGCGCGCCGGTTTCCCCAGGGTCGGCTTCATCTCCGAACCCGAACCGGGTACGTCGGTACGGCGACTGTAAGTTTTTAGGAGTATCGCCTGATGGCAATGAGTGCCGGAAAAGACGACGGCGAACCGATGATGGAAATGAACACGACGCCGCTTATCGACGTCATGCTCGTTCTCCTCATCATGTTCATCATCACGATCCCGATCCAGACCCACGCGGTCAAGATCGACCTGCCGCAGAACGCGCCGCCGACTGACAGTGTCATCGACCCTGTCAAGAACAAGGTCGCGATCGACGCCGGTGGTCTGATCACCTGGAACGGTTCGGCCATCGATCTGCTGACCCTGCGTCAGTATCTGCAGCAATCGCTGCGGTTGCCGGTCGAACCCGAACTGCAGTTCCAGCCGAACGCGGCGACGCGCTATGTGGTCGTTGACCAGGTGCTCGCCGAAATCAAACGCGCGGGCGTGACGAAGCTGGGCTTCGTCGGCAACGAGCAATATGGCCAGTTCTGACGACTGAGTGCGTTGCCCCTATTTTGCCTAGGATACGACTTCCCGTCGCCGGGCATGAACATAGGCAAGCATTCAGTCCATGTCGGACGTGATCCAGGGGGCCGCTCATGCGGCCCCTTTTTTTGTCTGTCGCGCCGCTATTCACGCATTTTTTACCTTGCTGAGCGATTATCCTGACGAGGATTGCGATGGGCATCATGGGCGCTGAATTTCAAATAGACGTCTCCTTGAAAGACAGCCGCAGGGCTGAACGCCGCACGGCCACTGTGCCCGTCAGGGTCCGGCGGCCCGGTGAAACCTGGTTCAGAAGCAAGGTCGCCGACCTTTCCGTCACTGGCTTCCGCTTGCAAAGCTTCATGAAATTGTCGGGTGGAGACAGCCTTTGGGTCATGCTGCCAGGCTTTGAAGGACGCCGCGCCCTTGTCCTGTGGACCAGCGGTCATGAAGCGGGATGCCGTTTCGAACGCGCCTTGCATCCGGCCATTCTGGATCACATCGCCCGAATCAGCCAATAGGCTCGCATCCATTTCCGCCAGAGTTGACGTCGGATCTGGACCATGATCCGAGCTTAGCGGCTCGGACCACCTCCATTGCCCTCGCGCTTTCGGCACCAGCAGACGAAAAAATCCGCCCTAAAAATGCACTCAGCTGACCGGCGCATCCTGAAACTGGAGGCTGGCCAGCCGGGCATATAACCCGCCTTCGGCCATCAGTGACGCGTGATCGCCCTGCTCGACGATGCGGCCCTCATCCAGAACGACGATCCGGTCCGCCGCGCGCACGGTCGCCAGCCGATGGGCGATGACGATCGTCGTGCGGCCCTTCATCAACCGCGAAAGCGCTTCCTGCACTAGCCGTTCGGATTCGGCGTCCAGCGCCGACGTCGCTTCGTCCAGCAACAGGATCTGCGCATCCCTTAACAGCGCGCGCGCGATCGACAGCCGCTGCCTCTGCCCCCCCGACAAACGCGCGCCGCCTTCACCCAGATAGGTGTCCAGCCCCTGCGGCAGCGCCCTCAGGAAAGCTTCCGCATTGGCCGCCCGCGCCGCGTCCCATATATCTGCATCGCTCGCATCCCATCGACCGAACCGCAGATTGTCCCGTGCCGACGCGGCAAAGATCACGCTGTCCTGCGGCACCATCGCCATCATGTCGCGCACCTGAGCCGGATCGCTCTGGGGCAGGGGAACATCATTGAGGCGGATCACGCCTGAATCCGGGTCATAGAAACGCAGCGCCAACTGGATCAGCGTCGATTTGCCCGCGCCGGACGGACCCACCACGGCAACGGTTTCGCCCGGCGCGATGTCCAATGTCACGCCATGCAGCGCGGCCTGGTCGGGCCGCGTCGGATAGCTGAAATGCACGTCATCGAACTGCAGCCGCGCGCCATGGGCCAGCCGGGGCAGGGGAACAGGGTCGACAGGCGCGACGATTTGCGGGGTCGCGGTCATCAACTCATGGAGCCGGCTCGCCGCTCCCGCCCCACGCAGCAAATCGCCCCATGTTTCGGAAAGCGCCCCAAATGCGCCCGCGACCAGGCCCCCGGTCAGGACGAAGGCGGCAATACTGCCGCCCGACAGTCGTCCGGCGGCAACGTCCAGCGCGCCCTGCCACATGACCGCCGTGATCGACCCGAATATGATCGCGATGACCACCGCCGTCATCGCCGCCCGCAATATGATGCGGCGGCGCGCAGTGGTGAATCCGTCGTCCACCGCCGCGTCGAACCGGGCCGCTTCGCGCGCCTGCTGTCCGAAAGCCTGGACGATCTTCATCGCCCCCAGCACTTCCGCGGTGATGCTGCCAACTGCGGCCAGCCTGTCCTGACTGGCGCGGGACAGCTTTCGCACGCGCCGCCCCAGGCTGATCATCACCAACAGCACGATCGGAATGCCCAGCAGCAGCATCGCCGCCAGTTTGGGCGCCAGCGCGAACAGATAGATCAGGCCGCCAGTGCCCGTCACGATATTGCGCAGCGCCACCGATACGGTGGAACCGACGATCTGGTCGATGATCGCCGTGTCGGCGGTCATGCGCGACGCAATTTCGGAAGGTCTGTTTTCCTCGAAAAATCGAGGCTCCAGCCGCAGCAGATTGGCCTGCGTCGCCGATCGAATATCGGCGACGACCCGCTCGCCCAGCCACGATACGAAGTAAAAGCGCGCTGCCGTCGCGAACGCCAATATGACCACGATCAGGAAGAGATATTGAAACCAGCGGTCGATGTTGCCGCCGCCCATGAAGCCGCGGTCGATGACCAGCTTGAACCCGCTCGGTATCGCCAGCGTCGCGGCGGACGAAACGATCAACGCGCCCAATGCCCCTGCAATTCGGCCCGGATAGCGCGCTGCGAAGCCCCACACCATCCGCAGACTGCCAAGAGCGGACTGCTCGTCCGTGCGCGCCATGGTCTTTTCCGCATCTTCCATGCGGCGGCGCTTAGCAGCCCCCGAACCAACCCTCAACGATGATTGGGAATCCGGTCATTTCGCGATGTCGCAGGGGCACTGATCCTCGCCAAAAATAGCCGCCGTGACTATGCGACGGCTTGCGCGTTTTTCGCATAGAGCCGATGCATGATCCATTAATCCTCCTGATCAGGGACCCCCGATGACCCGCATAATTTCCGCGACTGTCGAACGCTGGCCGGTGGCGGGCGCCTTCATCATCAGCCGTGGCGCGAAAACGTCGGTCGATGTCGTGACCTGCCTTGTCAGGGACGGCGATCTGACCGGTCGAGGCGAAGGAACGGCCATCTATTATGAAGGGGAAACGGCGGAAAGCTGTGCGGCGGCGATCAATGCTTATGACGGGCCGCTGGAACGGCACGCGCTTCTGGAAACCATGCCGCGCGGCGCGGCCCGCAATGCGCTCGACTGCGCGCTGTGGGATCTGGAGGCCAAGAAGGCCGCAATTCCGGTGTGGCAGCTCGCCGGGCTGGCGCCGCCCGCACCCCTGCCCACCGCCTTCACCATCAGCCTCAACGATCCTGCGCGGATGGAAATAGACGCGCGGGCGGCTGCGGATCGGGGCTTTGCCCTGCTCAAATGCAAGCTGACGGGGGAGGGCGATCTGGCCCGGATCGCTGCCGTCCGCGCGGGCGCTCCGAATGCGCGCCTGATCGTCGACGCGAATGAAAGCTGGCACGACCTCGACATCGTTGCGCAGGCACGGGCCTTGTCGGAGCTGGGCGTCGAAATGGTGGAACAGCCGATCCTCCATGGCCGCGAGGATCGACTGGCGGGCATCCGGGCGCCCTTGCCCCTGTGCGCTGACGAAAGCTGCCATACCCGCGCCGACCTCGACCGGTTGGGACACTTCGATGCTGTGAATATCAAACTGGACAAGGCGGGCGGCCTGACCGAAGCGCTCGCGCTCGCTCAGGAAGCGCGCAGCCGGGGCTTCCGCATCATGGTCGGGTGCATGCTCGGCACGTCGCTGGGCATCGCTCCGGCCGCGCTGGTCGCGCAGGGGGCGGACTGGATCGATCTGGACGGCGCGCTGCTACTGGCAAGCGACCGGGATGACGGCCTCGCCCTGCGCGATGGCCTGCTTCAACCCGGCGCCCTGTGGGGAACGGGTCAGTAGCCCAGCGTCATACCGACCGCATAATATTTGGGGCCGACATTGCCCTTCACCCGCAGCTTGGGCAGCAGCGGCATGGCGATGGTGGCATAAGGACGCGGGTCGTCGCCGCTGAAGCGAACGCCCGCGCCAATGGTCGCGGCGGCGGGCAGCGTGTAGGTCGCCTCGACCCTGCCATAGATCGATGTGTCACCATCCTTCAGATAGACGCCAGCGCTGGGCGTCAGGCTGAAACCTGCCAGGTCGAACGCATAGCCCGCCCCCAGCTCCGCGCCCCAATCACCTTGCGCCCGGCCATAATTGACCTCCGCTCCCAACCCTTCCGCATGGGCTGCGGGGGCGATCGCCAACATCGCTATGGCCGCGCCGATTGCGCATTTTTCCCGATAAGACATTATCAAACCTTCCCAGCCAGACTTTCGGGCGTCTCTGAATCCCCGCTCTGGTCGGAGCAAGCGAAGGAAGGACCAGCCGAATCGAAAATGGGTTCAGATGAGGCGACCGGCAGCGCCGTCGACATTGAGATGTTCGGGATAGGGCATGATGATGCTGCCGTCGGGCGCGGCGGTAAAGCTGGTCTGGGTGGGGTAGGCGAACTCTATCCCCTCAGCCTTGAACCGCTTCCATATCGCCAGTCCCACGCGGTGACGCGACAGGAAATAATCGTGCACGTCTGGATCGGGCACGTCGAAATTCAGCTCATAGTCCAGCGAACTGGCGCCAAAGCGCACCAGCCCGGCATTGACGAACAGGAATCCTTCCGCCTCGACAATCTGCTGCAACATCGCGGGTATGGCGTCGGCCTTTTCATCGGAAGTCTGGTAGATGATGCCCAGGGCAAAGGTCACGCGCCGCTGCGTCAGGGTCTGCAGGCTGGTGATTTCCTTTTGCAGCAGGTTGGCGTTGGAAATGACCTTCTTTTCCCCCGACATCGCGCGCAGGCGCGTGGATTTAAGGCCGATGCGCTCCACCCGCGCGGTGGTCTGGTCATAGGTGATGATCTCGCCCCGGCGGAACGGCTTGTCGAAAATGATCGACAGGGCGGCGAACAGGTCGGAAAAAATGCCCTGCGCGGCCAGGCCGATGGCGATGCCGCCGATGCCCAGACCAGCGACCAGCCCGGTGACGTTGACGCCCAGATTGTCCAGCACGACGACGGTCGCGATGGCGAACAGGGCGAAGGTCACCAGCACGCGGATCAGCCCCATCGCATTGGCCAGGGTTTCGCCATGACCATCTTCGGCCGACGTTCGGCGTTCGACCAGCCCCAGGATGATCTCCCGCGCCCAGATCGCCGCCTGGAATACCGCAGCGATGGTGAACAGGAAGCCGATCGTCTTGAACAGAAGGTCCGGCGGACTGGCGTAGCTGACAACCAGTCGCGCCGCGACCATGACCATGAAGAAATGATTGGTCCGCGCGATGGCCCGCCCGGCTACATGGGACAGCCCCAGCGTGTCGCCGGGCCTGCCGATCATGCGCCCGCCAAATCCCCGCAAGGCTGCAAGCGCCAGATAGATCAGGACCGCCGCCCCGACCGCGAACAGGATTTGCAGCGAATGGATGCTCAGCCAATCGGACGTTGAACGCCACATCTCCGCCAGGTTCGGCGGGCGCACGGCGATTTCGGGGAGGGCGGGTTCTTTAATGGCAGTCATCGGCATCCCTGAAATGGAGCAGCGGTCACGCCGCCATGGCAAGCGCGGATGTTTGGTCGCACTCGTCCAGAAAGGCGATCAATCCGCGTTCGTACCGGGTCAGATAGCGCGTGCTGCGCGGCAAGCGAAGCCCCTCGCGCCATTCATCCTGTCCCGACTTGCAAAGTTCGATCAACGCGGGGTGGACATAGCTTTTGCGACTGATCGCAGGCGTGTTGCCCAGCGCCTCGGCAACGGGGGCGATCATCTGGTTCAACGACACCGATCCCGACGCCAGCGTTTCGAACGCGACGGTCGACGCGCCCCAGGTGCGGAAATGCTTGGCCGTGAAATCGCCGCCCATAGCGTCCGCGATATAGGCGTTGACGTCGCCTGAACTGATGGGTCGCGCAACGCCATCTTCGTCCAGATATTGGAACAGATGCTGCCCCGGCAGGTCCTGCATCGCCCGCACGAACCGCAACAGCCGCCGGTCGCTGATGGTGATGTCATGTTCACGGCCGGACTTCGCGCGATAGCGCAGCCGCATGCGCTGGCCTTTCAAATCCAGGTGACGGCGGCGCAGCGTGGTCGCGCCAAAGCTCTTGTTCGCGGCGGCATATTGCTCATTGCCTACCCTGACCTTCGCCAGGTCGAGCAGGCGGACCACGGCGGCCAGGGTGCGCTCCTTGCGCAAGCCTCGGATCGACAGGTCCGCTTCGATCCGGGCGCGCAGCTTGGGCAGGGCGCGCCCAAAGGCGGCGCAACCGCCATATTTTTCCGCTTCCCGCGCGGCGCGAAATTCAGGATGATAACGATATTGCTTGCGCCCACGGTCGTCATAGCCGGTGGCCTGGATATGGCCGTTGGGCTTGAGGCAGAACCAGCAGTCGCGATAAGCGGGGGGCATGCCGACCGCATTCAGCCGGTCGATTTCCTCGCGGTCGGTGATCCGGGTGCCATCGGGCAGATAATAGGCCCAGCCACGCTTCAGCGCCCGGCGCGAAATTCCTGGCAGACTGTCATTGGCGTGGACGATACGGCTATGGGGCATGGGCTCCTTCTCAGGCGAAGGAAACCCGTCGTTTCGCGCTTCGTTCCGTTTTGCCCGGAACTTGGCCGACCAGGCCTTTTCACCCCACGGTCAGGGCCGCGATAGCAGCGACCGAAACCCGCGCGCACCGCCAGCGATACGCCAATGCTGCGGCTGGCGGCGAATGACCGACAGATGCGCCAGGGCGATGGTGGTCGCCAGCGCACCCGCCGGGATGACCCAGGGCGCGCTTTGCGGATGGAGCAGCGCGGCCAGGAATGCCGCTATGGCCGCCGCCGCTGCCAGCATGGTCGATCGCATTTCGCCATCGGGACCGCGCATCCAGAAAACGCAGCCGGTCATGCCGATGGCAAAGGCGATGGCAAGGCGGCTTGCCTGTCCAGGTTCGCTCAGCCCACAACCGATCATCAGCAGCGCAATCAGCCCCGCCAGTCCCGGACGCGGCAGACGGCTCAGCAGGTTTGCGCCCACCGGATAGATCAACAACTCGCCCAATATGATCGCGGTCAGGATCGATCCTGCCAGCGCCGCTTGTTCGGGCCCAGCGATGACCGCGACGACAGCCGTTCCAGCCCATGGCGCCAGCCGCGCGGGCGCCATGCGGATATGGCTCGCCCAGCCGCGAAGCCCGGCGCGCGCGTCCCACCGCCGGTCCGCCAGCCGCAATTGAAAGGCGGCGATGATGAACAGCGCCTCGACACCCCATGGCAGGGCGCTTGGCCCGATCATCGGCGAAGCCAGCACCAGCCCCAGCAGCAGGCCGTGGGCCATGCCCAGGATGCGCAATTCTCCTCTCATCACACTCCCCCTCGTGCCGGTCGCAATGGACCGATTGGCGATAATATCTGGCGCGCCGCTTCCCGGCGCTTGCGGGTCAGATAGGTATCCAGCCCGATCTGCAGCGCCAGCATCATGAAAATGAATGGCTGATAGGCGATGCCCACGAACAGCGACCCGACCATGTAAATGATGTGCCCCTGTTGCAGTGCCAACGCGAAAGGCGCGACCCACGCATCTGCCGGGCCATCCCGATTGCGGTAGAGCCGCCGGATCGATTCGGTCCTGATGAAGCAGATAAGGTGCAGCAACACCCAAATGCCAAAGCCGAAATAGCCCTGCTCGCCCAGCATTTCGAAATAAGCGCTGTGATAGGCGCGGCCCTTGTCGGTGACCAGGCGGCGTTCCATGCGCGACCCGCCGCTGTCGATCACCCGTATCTGCGTGAAATAGGTAAAGCTGTTCTGCAGATAATTGTCGAAACCGCCGCCGCCCGGATGCTCCTTCACATAATCGATCGTCCACTTCCACACGGCCAGGCGCGTGGAAGCGCTCTCATCGCCCTGATGGTTTTCAATCGTCGACATGCGCTCGGTAAAGCTGGCGGGCAGGAAGGGGATGGCGGCCAGCGCGGCGACAGCCAGCAACGGGCCGTAGACAAAGCGCCGCTTCGACCGCATCAAAACCATGCCCGCCAGGATCACGATGCAGACCAGGCCGGTGCGCGCTTCGGTGCCGATCGGCATCAGCAGGCACGCCAGGCACAGCGCATAGGCAAAGCCGCGCACGCGCCAGTCGGGCGGAAAGATCGTCCCATGCTTCGCCAGCCACAGAATGATCGGGATCAGCGATATGGCCACGCAGGAAATGATGCTGCCTTCATACAGGCCGCTATTATTGTCGACCATCAGGTTCAACACGCCATAGCCGCCGCCGGACAACGCGGTCTTCATGCCGCCGTTGATGATGATCGTGCTGGCGCATAGCACCATGAACAGCGCCAGCGCCTCCAGCCGCAAACGGGTTCGCAGGGTCAGCGGCAGGAAAATCGCAAAGATCATCGCCTTCCACACCCATTCCCATTTGGTCTGGGCGTTCAGCGGGAAATCGGCGGTCGCGGTCGTATAGCCGCACCAGGCGAGCAGGATCAGCAACAGCACTTGCCGCATGGAAAAGCGGCAGTCCGCTTTCTTGTCCACCAGCAGCCACGCGCCAACCGCCAACGCAAAGGCGATGGCGGAAATCGGAATGCTGTTCAGCAGGAAATAGGAAAGCCGCTGCGGCGACACGATGTCGATATAGGCATAGACCGCGACCAGCAGGAACGGGCGGCGCAGGCCCAGTAGAAAGAACGCGCCCAGAAAGGCGACGAAGAACAGGTCACGCATCGGGGGCCTGCTCCTGCGCCGATTCGTCGTCCAGGTCCGCGCGCGATATCAACCGCCACGCGGCCAACATGATCACGCCATGGCTGACCAGCAGGGAAAGGGCGTCGATCATCGCGTGCGGTGTTGGTCCATGGCCATGTCCTTTCCCTACAGCGGCAGAGTTGACGGGCCGTTAAACCTTTTCCGGCACAAGATTACCCATGACTCGGATACTCCACGTGCTCGATCACAGCCTGCCGATGCACAGCGGCTATACCTTTCGCACCCGCGCGATCCTGCGCGCCCAGGCGGCGAAGGGATGGGACGTGCGCGGCATCACCGGTCGCCGCCACGGCGCTGCGGGACCGATGGAGGAGGTCGTCGATGGCCTGCGCTTCCATCGCACGCCGGGCGACGCCGCAACCGGCAACCCGCTGCTGCGCGAATGGCGCGACATCGCGGCCCATGCCGACGCTATCGAATCGCTGATCGCCCAGTGGCGGCCGGACATCATCCACGCCCATAGCCCCGTGCTGAACGCCATCGCCGCGCAGCGTGTGGCCAGACGCCACGACATCCCCATGCTCTACGAAATCCGCGCCTTTTGGGAAGATGCGGCGGTCGGCAACGGCACCGGGACAGAAGGAAGCCCCCGCTACTGGCTGACGCGGCAACTTGAAACTCATGCGGTGCGTGCCGCCGACGCGGTTGCGGTCATTTGCGAAGGGTTGCGCGGCGACCTGCTCGCGCGCGGCGTCGATGCGAACAAGATCGTCGTGTCGCCAAACGGCGTCGACATGGACCAGTTTGGCGATCCGCTGCCGCGCGACCCGGCCCTGACCGCTCAATTGGGGCTGGAAGGCGCTGACGTCGTCGGCTTCATCGGCAGCTTCTACGATTATGAAGGGCTGGACCACCTGATCGCCGCGATGCCGCGACTCGTGCGGCTACGGCCCAGGATCAAACTGTTGCTGGTCGGTGGCGGCCCGTGCGAACAGGCCTTGCGCGACCAGGCCATGGCGTCGCCCTTTGCCGACCATATCCTGTTCGTCGGTCGGGTGCCGCACGATCAGGTCGACCAATATTATGCGCAGGTCGATATTCTGGCCTATCCGCGCAAGGCAATGCGCCTGACCGATCTGGTGACCCCGCTCAAGCCATTGGAGGCGATGGCGCAGGGTCGCCTTGTCGCTGCGTCGGACGTGGGCGGGCATCGTGAATTGATCGAAGACGGCGTCACTGGCGCCTTGTTCACGCCGGGCGACCCCGCTTCCATCGCCACGACATTGGGTGGCATGTTCGCCGATCGCGGCTTCTGGGACGAACGGCGCGCCGTCGCCCGCGCCTTTGTCGAGCGGGAGCGGAACTGGGCCTCCAACATTTTGCGGTACGAACCGGTTTATCAGCGGTTGCTCGCCGTGCCGCAGCGCGTGCGCGCGGCCGCGTGAAGGACCATGCCAATGGCGATTCGACCCAGCCGCATGATCCTGCCCGCCGCGCTTGGCGGGGTGGTGGCGGCGCTCGTGTTGCTGGCCATGCCGGTCGGCCTGGTGGAAACGGTCGTTGCGTCCAGCGGCCTCAGCGAAGCCTGGCCTGCCGCCGCGCCACCCCTGGGGTTGAAGGCGCGGCTGCTGATAGCCGGATTCGGCGCGTTGATGGTGATGGGATTTGCCTGGGTGGGGCGCGGCAGCGTCTCGACGCCTCTTTTACAATATCATGGACGCCGGGATGGCGTTCAGGGAGTGAGTGACATGGGTTTTGCACTGTCGAAACTGGGCTGGCTTTCGCGAGGCCGGAATATGAGGACGAACGGTGGACGTCCCGCCCTGCGCCGCGCCGACGCGCACCCGGACGCACCGGCACGCACACCGATTTTCGCGAGCCGCGACTTTGACGGGCTCGACATCTTTCCCCGCATCGCGCCCGCACGCGTGGAACCGGGCGAACAGGATAAGACGGCTGACCAGCCTGTCGTCGTGACACTGCCCCTTCCGGCGTCTCAGACTATCTTGGCGCCGGAGCTGCCGGACGTGTCGGACGCCGACTTTGAAGAGGTTGTTGAAGTCGCCCAGTCGGCGACGCCGGTCGAAACCTGCGCCCAGCCTGTACCCCCGCCATCGCCCCCACAGGCGGAACCGATGACGCTTGCCGACCTGACCGCCCGGCTGGAACGCGGCCTTGCCCAGCGCGAACGGCATGCGCCCGGCGGACGCGGTGTGATCGCGGACATGCCGGTCGAACAGGCCGTCCCCGTGCGTGAGCGCGTGGAGGACGAAGTCGACCAGGCACTCCGCGCCGCCCTGGGGACGTTGCGCGCCATGGCAGGGCGCACCCGCTAAACTGCCGGGTGGCACATCCGTTCGCGCTCACCATTCTTCTATGGTGAGGGCGGACAGCTCTATCCATTCCTCCTGTGGGGCGGATCGCTGCTCATCGATGCTGATGTCGGCGACGAAATGACCCGGCAGCACCCATTCGGCTTCCTCGATCCCCGTGGCAAAGCGCACGCGCCGGTCCCGCGCATCCGCTCCGCTAAACCGCAGAGCCACGATATGGCGCCGTCCCTCGAACAGCGCGCTGGCCCAGGGGCGGCTGGTCGCGCGTTCGACGATCACCGGCTCTCCGGCGCGCTCCGTCAGTTGCGCCAGCAGCCGGGGCAGGGGGTCACGTGGACCCGCCCGCTTCGCTTCATTTGGGACCAAATTGTCCGACCGGCGAACGATATCCATGCTTGTCATTGACCGACGCTCCTGCGATATGTGTTCATGAAATGTTCTATTCGTCTCTTTACCCGTTCGCTGGGTTCGCGGCCCTGACGAAGATCGTGGACCAATCGGGGATCGCGTACGCTTTCGCGGCCGAATCGCGTGGGTGGAACGCCAAACTCCCGCATGAATTTTTCGACGGTGCGGATCAGCATGGCCTTCATTCTCCTTCTTCGGTTCGATTCGCCCGCTGCGATTCGGTGCGTTCATTCCTATCTGAAAACCTATTTCCTACTTGTCTAGGAAAAATCCTATCATTATGGATGAGATATGGTCGGTAATGGACTAGATCCCCGCATCGTGCTGGAACGGCTCATCGCTGAGCGGGGGGAGAATTATGCCGACCTCTCCCGACTGCTGAAGCGCAATCCCGCTTACATCCAGCAATTCATCAAACGCGGCACCCCCCGCAAACTGGATGAAGAGGACAGGCGCATCCTGGCCCGCTATTTCGGCGTGTCCGAACAGGTGCTGGGCGGCGGATCGGTGGCGGAACCGGTGCGCCGATCCCGTATCCTGCCCGCCGTGGTCACTATCCCGCGGCTGTCGCTGGGGGCTTCGGCTGGCCCTGGTACATTGGACGAAGATGAACGGGCGACCGGCGCGATGGCCTTTGACGCCAACTGGCTGCGGCATCTGGGCGTCAGGCCGCAACGCGTATCGATCATCCGCGTGGACGGCGAATCGATGGCCCCGACGCTCAACGATGGCGACGAAATCATGGTCGATCATGACGATGATGGCGCCCGGCTGCGCGACGGCGTCTATGTGCTGCGCTTGGACGGCGTCCTGATGGTAAAGCGCATCGCCCTGGGGCCGCGCAGGGGCGTCTTCAGTGTCTTGAGCGACAATGCCCATTATCCCGACTGGATCGACATCGACCCCGCGCTCGTCGCCATTGTCGGTCGGGTGGTGTGGACCGGTCGTCGGCTCATCTAGCTTGGCGCTGCCGCTGCCCGTCCCTATGTACAGGCGGCAGGAGACGTGCGGGTGAATGACAATGATGCGGTGATCCGCAAGGCGATTGAATGGCGCGGCGCTCCCATGGCGCTGGCCACGGTGATTTTCACCTGGGGTTCAGCGCCGCGCCCGCGTGGCAGCCATATGATCATCCATCAGGACGGGCGGTTCGAAGGCAGTATTTCAGGCGGCTGCGTCGAATCCGACATCCTCCAGCGCGCGGAGGAAGTGATCGCCGGACGCCCCGGCCATCTCGCTTGCTATGGCGTGGCCGATGGCGACGCATGGGCCGTCGGCCTGCCCTGCGGCGGAGAGATTCGCGTGCTCGTGCAAAAAGTCGGGGACGAGGAATTCGCCCCGACACTTTTCGACAACATCATCGCGGCGAGCGAGGCGGGCAGGGCGCTCACCCTGTCCACCGACCTCGATTCCGCCATCACCCGCGAAGGCGTGATCGATGGCCAGTTCCACAACCGCTACGACCCACCCCGCCGCCTGCTGATCGTCGGCGCGGTCCAGATCGCCCAGTCATTGAGCGCGCTCGCCCAGGCCATCGGCGTCACCCCGGTCGTCATCGATCCACGCGGCCGTTTCCTGACCGAAGAGCGCTTTCCCGGCATTGCACTGGACGACCGCTGGCCTGACGAAGCGGTCGCCGCCTACCGCCCCGGCGAGTCTACCGCCGTGGTGACGCTCAGCCACGACATCAAGATCGACGACCCCGCGCTCGCCGCCGCGCTACGGGCGCCTACCGGCTATGTGGCGGCGTTGGGATCGCGCAAAAGCCATGCCGCGCGGCTGGAGCGACTACAGGCCATGGGCTTTTCGTCCGGCGACCTGTCCCGGATTGACGGGCCTGCCGGGCTGGACATCGGCGCAGTCGGACCCGCGGAAATCGCCCTGTCGATTGCGGCGGGCATGGTCGCGGGGTTCAACGCCAAGGGCTGACCGTCAACAGCATTTCCCGCCATTCCGCCCGCCATAGCGCGCTTCCTGCCGCTCGCGGAAAAACTGCCTGCGGTCCATGGCCGCCTGGCCGGGATGGTGATCGCGCATATGGGCCAGATAGGCGTCATAATCGGGCATGCCGACCATCATCGCCGCGATTTGCCGGATGCGGGGCAGCCAGCCGCTCATTCCGCTGCAACCAGTTGCGCCGGAATTTCCCTGGCGGTGGGCTGGGCGATCCGCCGTGCGGCGAGGCAGGTGCGGATGGTGAAGAACAGCACTGACAGCACCACCGCCAGGAACAACGCGACCAGGCCAGCGTCCACCCGGTCGTTGAAGATGATCTGCCGCATTTCCGCCATCGACTTGGCCGGGGCCAGCACATCGCCCTGGTTCGCCGCCGCGCTGAACCTGTCGGCATGGGCCAGGAACCCGACCTTGGGATCGGCGGAAAACAGCTTCAACAGCCCCGCTGACAGGGTGCAGATCAGCAACCAGACCGTCGGGACAATCGTGACCCAGGCATAACGTTCCCGCTTCATGCGGAACAGGACCGCCGTCGCCAGCATCAGCGCGATGGCCGCCAGCATCTGGTTGGAAATGCCGAACACCGGCCACAGCGTGTTAACCCCGCCCAGCGGATCGGTAACGCCCTGATACAGGAAAAATCCCCAGGCCGCGACCGTCAGCGCCGTCGCGACCAGGCCCGGCAACAGGGAACTCGTTTCCTTGAACGTCGGCACCGCCAGCCCGATCAGGTCCTGCAGCATGAACCGCCCGGCGCGCGTGCCCGCATCCACGGCGGTCAGGATGAACAGCGCTTCGAACAGGATCGCGAAATGATACCAGAATGCCTTCATCGCCGGGCCGCCCACCACGTGGGAGAATATCTCCGCCATCGCCACGGCCAGCGTCGGCGCGCCGCCGGTGCGTGAAATGATGGTATGTTCGCCAACATCCTTCGCCGTCTGCGCGATGACATCGGGCGCGATCGGGAATCCCATCGCCGTCACCGCCGCCGCCGCGCTGCTGGCGTCCGTGCCGATGACTGCCGCCGGACTGTTCATCGTGAAATAGATGCCGGGGTCGAGGATCGAAGCACCGACCAGCGCCATGATCGCGACAAATGCTTCCATCAGCATCGCGCCATAGCCGATGATCGGGGCGTCGCTTTCCCGCGCGATCAGCTTGGGCGTGGTCCCGCTCGCGATCAGCGCGTGAAAACCGGACACCGCCCCGCAGGCGATGGTGATGAACAGGAACGGGAACAGGCCGCCCGACCATACCGGGCCATTGCCGTTCACGAACTGAGTCACCGCATGCATTTTCAGCGGCGGGGCCATGATGACGATGCCGATCGCCAGCGCGGCGATCGCGCCGATCTTCAGGAAGGTCGACAGATAATCGCGCGGCGCCAGCAACAGCCACACCGGCAGCACCGACGCCACCGCGCCATAGCCGATCAATATCCAGCAAAGCTGCAACGGCGTGAAGGTAAAGACCGGCCCCCAGAAAGACGACGCCGCGATGGATTGGCCATAAACGATCGCCGCCAGCAGGCCGACCAGCCCGATCAGCGACACTTCCCCGATCCGCCCCGGCCTGATCCATCGGGTATAGGCGCCCATGAACATCGCCAGCGGCACGGTCGCCGCGACGGTGAACATGCCCCACGGACTTTCGGCCAGCGCCTTCACCACGATCAGCGCCAGCACCGCCAGAATGATGACCATGATCATGAATGCGCCGAACAGCGCGATCGTGCCCGCCACCTGACCCATTTCCATGCGGATGAGCTCGCCCAGCGACTTGCCGTCCCGGCGCATGGATATGAACAGGATCATGAAATCCTGCACCGCGCCTGCCAGCACTACGCCCGCGATGATCCAGATCGTGCCGGGCAGATAGCCCATCTGCGCGGCCAGGACCGGGCCGACCAAAGGACCTGCGCCTGCGATGGCCGCGAAATGATGGCCGAACAGCACGACCCTGTCCGTGGTCACATAATCCAGCCCGTCGGCGCGCCGCACGGCGGGGGTAGGGCGGCCATCGTCCAGCCGCATCACGACCCGCCCGATGTAGAGCGCATAATAGCGGTAGGCGACCAGGAAACTGCTGGTCGCGGCCACCACGATCCACAGCGCGTTGACCGCCTCGCCACGGGACAGGGCGACCACCGACAAAGCAGCCGCGCCGACAATCGCTATCAATATCCAGGGGATGTGCCGGGTCATCGCTCTCTCTGCCTGCCCGCGTCGGGCTACCTGTGTCGGATTGGCCCGGCACAGTAAGGCTCTGGCTTGCAAACACAATCGCCCGGAGTCAGCCCCGCCGGAAAAAGGGCCAGCCGGTCACTCCGCTGGCCCATAGCGCCCACCAGATGATGACAGGCTGCAGCGCAAGGCGCGGCCCATGATACCACCAGCCCGGATGCACGCCGCCCAGTGGGATATCGTTGATCGCGTGATGAAAATTGGCAGGCCAGACGCACAGGGCATAGAGCGCCAGGCCCAACCCGGCTGCCCGGCGCAGCCGTGGAATGTGCAGGGCCACCGCACCCGCGATTTCAGCCACGCCCGTCAGCGCGACAATGTCAGAAGGGTAAGGCGCCCAAGGCGGCATGATGGCCAGAAAACCCGTGGGCCGCATCAGGTGCGCGATCCCCGCCGCCATATAGAAAGCAGACAGCAGCCACCGCGCGCTGCATCGCGCCTTGCCTTCGCGCGTCGATTGCCGGGGCGGCTCCACCTCTTCTCCGGGATATGCCATCGCCGTTATGGCATCATCTGCTGACTCGGAAAATGCTCTAGTGCCAAAATCGAACCATCCAGCTCCACCTTACAGGACGATTTCGCCTTCATCCTTCCCGTCCCAATAATGGGCGCGCTCGGCATGCACCTTGATCATCACGATGCCGGGCGTGTCGATGCCATCGTCGAACCAGCGGTCCAGGTCGGGATTCCAATGCTGTTCGAACCGGGCCTTGTCGCGGATCAACTCCGCCCGGCCTTCGATGGCGACGAACAGCGGACGCAGGCCCAGCAGCCCGCCCTTGCCCTGGAACGACAGGCCGACCTGCGAATCGCGTGCAATATCCTGCACCATCAACGTGTCGGCGGTGGTGAAATAATAGCTGTCGCCATCATAATCGACGTCGCGATTGTTGCTCATCGGGCGGGACCCGATGCAGCCACCCTCGCTGTGGGTCGACAACATCGCGAAATCGATGTCCTTCATCTTCTCGGCAAGTTGCGCGATCGTGCGTTGCGTCATGTGGCTCTCCTTCATGTCGCTGCCCGAACGCGCCAGCGGCGCAGTGGTTCACGTTGCTCTCTGATCGCTGCTGCGCCCGGCGGAGGCGGTTCGGTCAGGCCTGCCGCGCGTGCTCCTGCGCAGGCAGGAGCCCAGTCCGGCCTTGGATACGCCCCTGCGCAGGCGTCCTCAGCCCTGCGTCACGCTCTCCAGCACGGCAGCGCGCAATTCGGCGATGCCCATGCCCTTTTCGCTCGACGTCTGGATGATGTCGGGATGGGCGGCGGGCCGCTTGCGGATCGCGTCGGCGGTCGCCTGCGTCACTTCGGCCAGCTCGCTGGCCTTCACCTTGTCCGCCTTCGTCAATATGATGCGATAGCTGACGGCGGCGCCGTCCAGCATGTCGAAAATGTCGGTGTCGACATCCTTGATGCCATGGCGGCTGTCGATCAGGACCAGCGTCCGCTTCAGCGCCGCCCGGCCGCGCAGATAATCATTCACCAGGAACCGCCATTTGCGCACAATGTCCTTGGGCGCCTTGGCATAGCCATAGCCCGGCATGTCCACCAGCCGGAACCGCAGCGGATCGCCAACGTCGAAGAAGTTCAGTTCCTGCGTGCGGCCCGGCGTGTTCGACGTGCGGGCCAGGCCGTTGCGGCCGGTAAGCGCGTTCAGAAGCGACGACTTGCCGACATTGGACCGGCCCGCGAAAGCGACTTCGTTGACCGACATGTCCGGCAGGAATTTCAGGTCCGGCGCTGATCTCAGGAACGCGATCGGCCCGGCGAAGACCTTGCGCGCTTCCTCGATCAGGTCGGGATTATCTTGTTCGGTCACCGCAAACTCCGTTCGCCCTGAGCCTTGTCGAAGGGCTCTTCTTCTCTGCAGGTTAAAAGCAGCGCTTCGACAAGCTCAGCCCGGACGGGTCCCTGTTACTTCACAGCCGCCGCGCTCAGCACGGGATGGCGCTTGTACAGCCACCATTGCTGCAGCATCGACAGGCAGTTGTTGGTGATCCAGTAGACCAGCAGGCCCGCCGCGAACGGCGCCATGATGAACATCATCATCCATGGCATGATCGAAAATATCTGTTGCTGCATCGGGTCCATCTGGGCCGGGTTCAGCTTGAACTGCAACCACATGGAAATGCCCAGCAGCAGCGCCAGCACGCCGATCGCCAGGAAGGACGGCGGGGTGAAGGGCAGCAGGCCAAACAGGTTCAGGATGTGCAGCGGATCGGGCGCGGACAGATCCTGGATCCACAGCACGAAGGGCTGATGGCGCATTTCGATCGTCAGCTGCAACACCTTGTATAGTGCAAAGAAGATCGGGATTTGGATGAAGATGGGCAGGCATCCGGCAAGCGGGTTCACCTTTTCCCGCTTGTACAGCGCCATCATCTCCTGCTGCAACTTGGGCTTGTCGTCCTTATATTGCTCCTGCAGCGCCTTCATCTTGGGCTGCACCGCGCGCATCGCCGCCATGCTGGCGAACTGGCGCTGGGCGACCGGGAACATCAGCGCCCGGACGACGAAGGTCAGGCAGATGATGGCGACGCCGAAATTGCCGATATGTTCGAACAGCCAGTGCAGCAGGGCGAAGATCGGCTTTTCAAACCAGTAGAACCAGCCCCAGTCGATCGCGCGGTCGAACAGCGGCACGCCTGCGTCCTGATAGGCTTCCAGCGTCTTCACTTCCTTCGCGCCGACGAACAGGCGAGCGGTCTGGGTAATCGCCTTGCCGGACGCCAGCACCGTGGGCTGCAGGCTGTAATCCGCCTGATATTGGGTGCCCCCGCCTTTACGGAATTGCCCGCTAAACGCGGCGTTCTGATCGGGGACCAGCGCGGACAGCCAATATTTGTCCGTAAAGCCCAGCCAGCCGCCGGTCGACTGGAAGCTTTGGGTCGACGGGCCTTCGTCCAGGTCCTGGTAATTGACGTCATAATTGGCCGCGCCGTTGAACACGCCCATCGGTCCGATATGGATCGTCCATGTGTCGGGGTCATGGGGAATGCCCATCCGGCTGACATAGCCATAGGGTTTCACGCTCACCACGCCCGCGCCGCTGTTCGACACCTTCTGCTGCGCGGTGATCATGTAATTCTGGTCGACGGTGAAGCGGATTTCAAAGCTCTGGCCCGCGCCATTGTTCCAGCGCAGCGTGACCGGGCTGGTGGGCGTCAGTTCGCTGCCCTCCGCCGTCCACACGCTGTTGGCGTCGGGCAGTTTCAACCCTTCGCCCTGCCAGCCGAAACCGGCAAATGCGGCGTCCTTCGTTCCCGACGGGCTGTACAGCCGCACAGCAGGTGCATTTTTCGCAATGGTTTCGCCATAGGTCGGCAGCACGATATCATCGATGCGCGCGCCCTTCAGGTTGATGGACCCGGTCAGCTTGGGCGTGCGGATCGGCACGCGCGGGCTTTCCTGCAGCACCAGATTGCGGTCGCGGATGGCGGACGGGCTGTCCGCGGTCGGATCGGCGCCGGGCTTGGGCAGCGGCTGGGCGTTGCCGCCTTCGATCTTCGTGGCGGGCGGGTTGGCCGCCGGAAAGAAATGATCTGCGATATAGGGCCAGCCGAACAGGATCGCCGCGGTCAGCAGCACCGCCAGAATGATATTCTTCTTGTCGTCCACGATTGTCGGCTCCGCCGTATTGAATTCGATATTATGGGACCGGGTCGTAACCCGAACCGCCCCATGGGTGGCATCGCATTAGCCGCTTAGTCGCCAGCCAGCTACCCTTGACCGCACCATATTTGCGCAGCGCCTGAATGGCATATTCCGAACAGGATGGGGCATAGCGGCACGTCGGCGGCAATATGCGCGAAGGGCCAAGCTGCCAGACGCGCGCGACCAGGATGAGGATGCGGCTGATCATGACGCGCCACGGTCCCGTTCATCCGTCTCGTCCCCGCGCTTCGGCTGGACCTGCGAAGGCTTCGACTCAGCCCCACGCTCCGACTGGGCGTGCGAAGGCGTAGACCCAGCTCCATGCTCCGATCGGGCCTGTGAAGGCGTCGACCCAGCACTATGCTCCGGTCGGGTCTGTGAAGGCTTCGGCCCAGCCCCACGCTCCGGTCGGGCCTGCGAAGGTGTCGACCCAGCACCCTGCTCCGACTGGAGGTGCGGAGGCTTCGACCCAGATCCGCGCTCCGATCGGGCCTGTGAAGGCGTAGACCCAGCTCCATGCTCCGGTCGGGCTTGTGAAGGCTTCGACCCGGCCCCATGCTCCGACCAGACCTGCGAAGGCTTCGGCCCAGCCCCACGCTCCGGTCGGGCCTGCGAAAGTGTCGACCCGGCCCCGCCGCTGCGGTCATCGGCATCTTCTGAACCCGACTTCTGCCGGTCACTGCTTCCGCCCGATTGCCTCTGCACGGGCACTTCGCCCTTGCCGGTCGCGGAAGCCGTCTTTTTGCGGGCGGGTCCACGATATTCACCGGCGGGTCTGCTCATCACCTTGCGCAGCGCCTTTTCCAGCTCCGACCGAAGCAGCGAGAAATCGCGCTCCACGCCGTCGTTGCGCCCGATCAGCACATGATCCGCGCCAGCCACGCCATGGGTGGGGAGGAGTTCCCGCGCCAGAACGCGAAAACGGCGCTTCATCCGGTTACGAACGACAGCGCCGCCAATCTTTTTCGTGACCGTGATGCCGATACGCATCGCCGGGTCGCCATCGCCACGTTCGCGCACCAGCAGGACAAAGCCCGGCATCGGCGCGCGCCGTCCACGATTCGCCGCCAGGAAATCAGCGCGCCGACCAAGAACAGCAGGCGCGCGTGTCGGCGGCGCGTCGTTCAGGCGCTCAGGCTCTTGCGGCCACGGGCGCGACGGGCGCGCAGCACGTTGCGGCCACCGGGGGTCGCCATGCGAGCGCGGAAACCGTGACGGCGCTTCCGAACCAGATTGCTCGGCTGATAGGTGCGCTTCATCGTTCATTCCTCAAAGCAAACGTAAAAATCGGGCGTGACAAAAAAGGGCCGCAACGGGGCGGCCGCATGTCAGGGGGCGTCCGATAGGCAAAAGGCGTCCTTGAGTCAATGGCGCTGGCGGGGGCGACAGTCGCTTTTCGCAAGGCTCCCAGGGACAGCCATTTGCCGCCCTCTTATTCCTTCCGCGCCACCTCGATCGCCTTTTTCAGCGCGTCATATCCGACCGCGCCGTTCAGCACCTGGTTCCCGACGACGAAGGTCGGCGTGCCGCTGGCCTGCAGCCTTTGCGCCAGCGCGATGTTCGACTGGATTTCGGCGTCATATTTGTTGCTGGCCATGGCCGCTTCCGCCTCCGCCCGGCCGATGCCGACGCTGACCGCCGCCTTCAGGATGGATTCGCGCGTCACCTTGCCTTCTTCATAAAGGGCGCGATGGAACGGCATATATCGCCCCTTGTCCGCCGCCAGCAGCGAAACCTTGGCCGCGTCGCCACTGTCGTCGGACAGGATCGGCAGTTCGCGATAGACGATTTTCAGCCCCTTATCCTCGTTCACCAGCCGCGTGAGGTGGGGGAGGGACGCACGGCAATAACCGCAGGCATAGTCGAAAAATTCGACCAGCGTGACATCGCCCTGGGCCGCGCCTTCCCACGCCCCGGCATAGGGGGTTTCGATTGCCTGGCGGCTGGCGTCGATATTGTTCGCCATCCGCTTGGCTTGCAGCCTGTCCACCGCTTCGGGAATGATTTCGGGATGTTCCAGAATATAGTTGCGCACAATCTGTTCGATCGCGGCCTTGTCGGCTGAGCTGACACCCTGGCCATTCTGCATGGCCAGCGACGTGCCCGCAGCAGCGGCAAGGAAAGCCAGGGCGCCAAGGGTCATCTGCATCGTCCTGTTGGAAAGGGCGGCACGGAATCCCGGCCGGGCTGTTTGCGTCATCTTTTCTTTCGCTTTTGTTCGACGGCCGCGCGTGAAACCATGGCGATATCCTGTGCGCGCAGATAGTCAACCGTGCCGGGCTTCAACCCCTGCATGGCCGCATCCGCACTGCGCAGCGCCATCTGGTGCTCACCCATCATCGCATAGCGTTCGGCGGTCGCCAGCGCGGCGCGTGGGATGTCGCCGCGCCGTTCATAGACAATGCCCAACTGATACCAGGCGAACGGATTTTCCCGATCCCGCGCCACGGCAATACGCAGGACCTGCTCGGCCTCAGCGAAATTCCGTTCATCTTCGGTCGCGATCAGGGCGTGGGCCAGCAATGTCCCGATCAGCGGCTGGTTGGTCGCCTTCACCGCTTCGCGCAAAGGCGGGATCGCGTCGGCGGGCTTGCCGCTTTCCAGCAATATCTGGCCCTTCAGCTCCAGAAAATAGGGATCATGCGGCGCCGCCCGCAGCAATGCCGCCACTTCGGCCATCGCCTTGTCAGGGTAGGCGCTCTTGTGCCAGGCATAGGCGCGGGCATAATGCGCCGGGATCGACTGGTCGCTTTCAGGATATTTGATCAAAGTCTGCCTGGGTTCGGACACATAGCCGACCAGTTTGGCCCTGATCCGTTCGAACCGCGCCTCCAGTCCAGGGTCGACAGGCCTGTCCCACGCCGGATCGACCGTGTAGACTTCCCGCAGCACATTGATGCGCTCGCCCGATAGCGGATGGGTGCGCCCGTAACTGTCATCCTGCGGGATGGCGAGCCGATATTCCTGGTTCTGCAGCTTCTTGAAAAATTCCAGGCTGCCCTTGCCCGACACGCCTGCCGTGCTCAGATAGCGCGCTCCGGCAAGGTCCGCCGAACTTTCCTGCGCGCGCGAAAAGGCAAGGAATTTGCTCATCGCCGCCTGCTGGCCCATGCCCAAGATGCCCATGCCCGCTTCCGCCCCGCCAGCGGCGATCGCCGCCGCGCCCAGCACCAGGCTGAGCAGGGTTATGCCGGTGGCCGCCTTCATTCCTTCGGACGACCGGATGACGTGCCCGCCCTCGATATGGCCCAGCTCGTGCGCGACGACGCCCTGCAACTGGTTCACATTGTCGGCAGCGGCGATCAGGCCGCTATGCACCCAGACATATTGACCGCCCGCAACGAACGCGTTGATTTCCGGGTCGCTGATGACCAGCACTTCGACATTGCGAGGGGACATGCCCGCCGCTTTCACCAGCGGCGCGGACATGTCGGCCATGAAGGCTTCGGTTTCCGCGTCGCGTAATATCTGCTGCGCCATGGCCGGGCGCACGGTCAGCGCCACGCACATAGCGGCGATCGCGCCCATGCGGAGCCAGCGCCGCATCATCAAGGGATGCTCCGATATGGCATGGGGTTCAGCATCGGCGGCAACCGATGCCTGCTTCGGCATGAACTTGGCCTGAAGCAGCAGCGCCGCCACTTCCCGGCGAAATCCGGTGAAATGGCGGCGCTGCTCCACATGGTCCTGACTCTTCTTACTGGTCGATCTTATCGACCGATCTTACTGGCCGAAAGTGCGCTGCCACCATCCACGACGGGGGGTGGATCCGTCATCTTCGGTCTGGACGTCGCTGCTTTCGGCGCTGTCCACCACCACTGGCGCGGCGACACTGGCGCTCATGTCCTTGGGCGCCGGAGCGACGTCGGCAATGGGCGTAGCGGCAGCGGGCGCGGCGGCGACGGGTTCGGCATCCGCCTTCTTGCGACGCGTCCGCTTGGGCTTGGCAGGCGCTTCGGCTTCAGTTTCGACCGGGGCAGGGGTCGGCGTTGCCGCCTCAGCCTCTATATCGGCCTTTTTCCGGCGGGTCCGCTTCGGCTTGACCGGTGCTTCTTCGACGGCCGCTTCAGCGGGCGCTTCGACAGGTGCTGCTTCAGCGATTTCGGCTGCGGGGCTTTCCTTTGCCTTGCGCGCTCGCGGGCGGCGACGCGTCTTGGGTGCGTCCTCCTCGACTGGCGCTTCGGCGACGGTATCGGCCACAGGCGCGGCTTCTACAGGCTGCTCGTCCGAAACCGGTTCGACTGCGGCTTGCCCGGCATCGGCCAGAGCTTCCTCCGCCACGCCTTCGCCACCTTCGCGCCGACGACGGCCACCGCGACGCCCGCGACGTCCGCGACGACGGCCCGGCTCATCGCCTTCGTCGCCATTGTCGGCAGCCGCCTGAACCTCATCGGTTTCGGCTTCAGCGTCGCCTTCCTCCGCCGGTTCGGCACCCTCGGCCTGGACGTCATGTTCGCCCTCACCTTCGGCACGGTCGGCACCGCCGCGACGGCGACGGCGACGGCGACGGCGGCGGCCACCTTCGCGCTCTTCGCCACGGTCGCCACGGTCGTCGCGTTCGGTTGCGGCTTCGACCTCTTCGATCTCTTCTTCGTCCAGTTCCTCGACGACGTCGATGTCGTCATCATCCTCGACCAGCGGGGCATAGGTGACGACGCGTTCGGGGCGCGGCCCGCTGGCCTCGACCGACATGCGCGCGCCTTCGACTTCGCCATCGGGCAGGATCGCGATGGTCACGCCATAACGCTGCTCGATCTCGTCCAGTTCGCGGCGCTTGTTGTTGAGGACGTAGAAAGCCGCTTCCTGGCTGGCGCGCAGGGTGACCATGTCGCCCCGGCCCCGTGCCGCTTCTTCTTCCAGCATGCGCAGCGCCGACAATCCCGCCGACGACGCGGTGCGGACCAGGCCCGTGCCTTCGCAATGCGGGCATTGGCGGGTCGATGCTTCCAGCACACCGGTGCGCAGGCGCTGGCGGCTCATTTCCATCAGGCCAAAGCCCGATATGCGGCCGACCTGGATGCGGGCGCGATCGTCCTTCAACGCCTCCTTCATCGCCTTCTCGACCTTACGGATGTTGGAGTTCATCTCCATGTCGATGAAGTCGATGACGACCAGGCCCGCCATGTCGCGCAGGCGCAGCTGCCGGGCGATTTCGCGCGCGGCTTCCAGATTGGTGGCGACGGCGGTCTGTTCGATGCCATGTTCGCGGGTCGAACGGCCAGAGTTGATGTCGATCGACACCAGCGCCTCGGTCGGGTTGATGACCAGATAGCCGCCCGATTTCAGCTGCACGACCGGATTATACATCGCCGCCAGCTGATCCTCGACGCTCGCGCGCTGGAACAGCGACACCGCATCGGCATATTGCTTCACCCGGCGCGCATGGCTGGGCATCAACAGCCGCATGAAGTCCTTGGCGGCCTTATAGCCTTCCTCGCCCTCGACGATGACCTCGTCGATATCCTTGTTGTAGATATCGCGGATCGCGCGCTTGATCAGGTCGCTGTCATTGTGGATCAGCGCGGGCGCGGCGGATTGCAGAGTCTTTTCGCGGATCTCGTCCCACAGGCGGGCGAGATAGTCGAAATCGCGCTTGATCTCCGGCTTGGTGCGCTGAAGACCTGCGGTGCGCACGATGCAGCCCATGCTGGACGGCAGCGCCATTTCGGCGATGATCGTCTTCAACCGCTTGCGGTCCGCCGCGTTGCTGATCTTGCGCGAAATGCCGCCGCCATGCGACGTGTTGGGCATCAATACGCAATAACGGCCCGCCAGCGACAGGTAAGTGGTCAGCGCCGCACCCTTGTTGCCGCGTTCTTCCTTGACGACCTGCACCAACAATACCTGACGGCGCTTGATGACGTCCTGAATCTTGTAACGGCGGCGCAGCGCCATGCGCTTGCGGCGCAGTTCCTCGGCGGCATCATCGCCTTTTCCACGACGTCCGCGACCATTGCGGCCATTTTCCGCCGCTTCGCCGCCTGGGGCCTCGCCTTCATGCTCCTCATCGTCATGATGATGCGTGGCTTCGACCAGTTCCAGCCCGTCGTCCGCGCCATGTTCCTCGTCATCGTCGAAATCGGCGCGCAGCGCGGCCTCTTCCTCGGCATGCTCGCGTTCTTCGCGCAGCAACGCCTCGCGGTCCTCGCGCGGGATCTGATAATAATCAGGATGGATTTCGCTGAACGCCAGGAAACCGTGGCGGTTGCCACCATAATCAACGAAGGCCGCCTGCAGGGACGGTTCTACGCGGGTGACCTTGGCCAGGTAGATATTGCCTTTGAGCTGTTTGTGCTCGGCCGATTCGAAGTCAAATTCCTCGATCCGGTTTCCCTTGACGACCGCGACCCGGGTCTCTTCCCGGTGGCGCGCATCGATCAGCATACGCATTGTCATTTATGTTTCTCCGGCGATGACCGCCAACGGCGCCAGGCCGGGCAGTCATGCGATAAAATAGGGACGACAGCGATTGCGCCGCCAGCGGCGTGGATCGCGGCATCGTCCGGTTCTGTTGGATAATATGCGCGTCTGCTGCTTTGGCAGGGCCGGGCAATTCGCCGGTCCGAACCATCCACGCCGCATCGCCCGGGATCGGGTCAAGCGGGGGATGGAAATCATGCCTCATGCAGCGTCAACCTGTTGCGACATCGAATTCGGGCGTCGTTCGCCCGCCGATGCGATCTTGAAATCTTCCTGAGCGCCTTGTCGAAATTTGGTTGCCGAAATTTGGACAGGCTTTCAGGAATATGAATGGGTAGCAGTCAAAATGCGCCCTAGCAACGTCTGGCCGAAATAATGTTTCATGTGGGGGCAGTCCTTTGACACGGATCGAAGGTCGAACGCTGCGCCGCTCATATTTGGCTGGACGATTGCGGGTCCGCGCGGCACAAGCGCGCGATGTTCCACGCTCTTGTCCTGGTCGGCGCGATTTTTTCCGCTGCGCCCGGCAATGACGGCGGCGCCGCGCTCGACCCGGTCGCGCAGATGGCGCCTCGTCCTGCAAAGCGGGTGCACAGCATCACCGTTCCCATCCCTCCCGCGGGGCGCGGCCTGGAATTGCCCCGTGTGGACGGCCCCCGCGACGCATCGCGTCCTCTAGTCGTCATCGACGCTGGTCATGGCGGCCATGATCCCGGCGCGATCAATGCAAAGCTTGGAAAGCAGGAAAAGGACCTGACGCTCGCCATTGCGCAGGCGATCCGCGACGCGCTGGTAAAGGCCGGACGCCTTCGCGTGGCGATGACGCGGGACGACGACCGCTTTCTCGTCCTGCAGGAACGCTATGACATTGCGCGGCGGCTGAACGCGGACCTGTTCATCTCCGTCCACGCCGATTCCGCCGATAATGAACAGGCGCATGGGGCCACCGTCTACACTTTGTCGGAAATCGCGTCCGACCGCGAAGCCGCGCGCCTCGCCGCTCGTGAAAACAAGGCGGACATCTTGCACGGCGTCAATCTGGGCGGCCAGCCGGATGATATATCATCTATTCTTATCGACCTGACGCAACGCGAAACCATGACTGTTTCAGCGACCTTCGCGCGCGTCCTGAAACGGGAAGCCTCCCCCTACATGGATTTCCGAACCCCCTATCATCGCTTTGCTTCACTCATGGTTTTAAAGGCCCCCGACACACCATCGGTGCTGTTCGAAACCGGCTATCTCAGCAACAGCGACGATGCCGCTTTCCTTTCCTCCCGCGAAGGCCAGGCACGCATCGCACGCGGGGTAACGCGCGCTATCGAAGTGCATTTCGCCCGCAATGTAGCGCTGACGCCGCGTTAGGCGCAGCGCATCCCGTCGATCCGCTCTGGCGCTGCGCCTATTTTGACCCTAGAGCCTCGTTCGTCATGGAAGAGGCTCGCCCCGATACCGCATCATCGTCCTCCACCCGCCGGTTACGCGACCGCGTGGGCAATTTGCGGGAACGACTTGCCCCGCACTGGGACCGACGATGGGTGCGGTGGATCGCTATCGGCCTTGGCGGTCTTATGGCGGCGTTTTTCCTCTTCTGGCTGATTTTCGCGCGCGGCCTTCCCGATGCCGCGACGCTGCTGGAATATGAACCGCCGCTGCCCACCATCGTGCGCGACATCAACGGTCAGCCGGTGCATAGCTATGCCCGCGAACGTCGGGTCCAGCTGCAATATAGCGATTATCCACCGCTTCTGATCCGCACCTACCTGTCGGCGGAGGACAAGACTTTCTTCGACCATCACGGAGTCGATGTTCCGGGTTTTTTCGGCGCGGTGTTCGACTATGTGACGAAGATCGGATCGGGCCAGCGTGCCAGGGGCGGGTCCACGATCACCCAGCAGGTGGCCAAGAATCTGCTGATCGGCGATGAATATTCGCCCACCCGCAAGGTGAAGGAGATGATCCTCGCCTACCGCATGGAAGACGTGCTGACCAAGCAGCAGATCTTGGAACTGTATCTCAACCAGATATTCCTGGGTCGCAACGCCTATGGCGTCCAGGCGGCCTCACGCGCCTATTTTGACAAGGATGTGGCTGACCTCAAATTGCACGAAATGGCCTATCTTGCCATCCTGCCGAAGGGGCCGGCCAATTACCGCCCGGAAAGCCCGACCGGCCATGAGCGTGCTTTGGAGCGCCGTAACTGGGCTCTGGGTGAGATGGTCAAGAATGGCTGGATCACCGACGCGCAGCGGAACGAGGCGCAGGCGCAACCGCTGGGCACCGTGCAGGCGCACGGATCCGGCTACGACGCGCGAGCTGGCGGCTATTATATGGAAGAGGTGCGCCGCCGCCTGATCGAACGCTTTGGCGAAAAGGCAGAGGATGGCCCCAACAGTGTCTATGCTGGCGGTCTTTGGGTGCGCAGTCCCTATGATCCCAAGATGCAGGACCTGACCGCCACAGCGTTGCGCAACGGCCTTCTGCGCTTCGATGCGGGCAAGGGCTGGTCCGGGCCAGTGGGCAAAATCGACATCGGACGGGGATGGCGACGCGAATTGGCTGCCAGCTATGTCGGGGTTGATTATGCGTCGTGGCGCGTAGCGGTGGTGATCAGCCGCAATTCGTCTTCTGCAGAAATCGGTTTTTCGGATGGTTCCACCGGCACGCTGCCCGCAGGCGCCGCGCAAATGCCATACCGCCGCGCGGGCGGCCCTGCGTTCAACAGCATGAAGCCGGGCGACCTAATCGTGGTGACAGGCAACGGGTCCAGCTGGGCCTTGCGCAATGTGCCTGAAGTTTCCGGCGGCATGGTCGTCGAAGAAACTCATTCCGGCCGCATCCGCGCGATGCAGGGCGGGTTCGACAGCCGTCTTTCCTCCTATAATCGCGCCACGCAGGCGATGCGCCAGCCCGGGTCGACCATCAAGCCTTTCGTCTATGCCGCAGCACTGGACAGCGGCATGACGCCTGCTTCGATTATCGTTGATGGGCCGCTGTGCGTCTATCAAGGCGCAGGGCTGGGACAAAAATGCTTCCGCAATTTCTCCGGCGGCAGCGCAGGACCGCAGACCATGCGGTGGGGTGTGGAACAGTCACGCAACCTCATGACCGTCCGCGCCGCAAGCCAGACGGGCATGGATCGGGTCGTGCGCACGATCAAGGCGATGGGTATCGGCGATTACCAACCTTATCTTTCCTTCGCGCTGGGGGCGGGCGAAACCACGGTGGAGCGGATGGTGAATGCCTATGCAACACTCGCCAATCACGGGCGGCAAATGTCGCCCAAGGTCATGGATTATGTTCAGGACCGGCATGGCAAGGTTATCTGGCCTCTGAGATGGCGGCCTTGTGAGGGGTGCAACATGGCCAACTGGGATGGCAAGCCCATGCCCCGGTTCGGCTTTGAAGGGCGGCAGGTCATGAACCCCATGACTGCCTACCAGGTCGTGCACATTACCGAAGGGGTGATCCAGCGCGGCACCGCGACCGTGCTTGCTGACCTGAAGCGCCCGCTTTTCGGCAAGACGGGCACCACAAACGGTCCGACCAATGTGTGGTTCGTGGGCGGCTCTCCCGACCTCGTTGCGGGCGTTTATATCGGCTATGATCAGCCGCGCAGTCTAGGCGGCTGGGCGCAGGGTGGTCGCATCGCCGCGCCGATATGGAAGGCGGCTATGAAGCCCGTGCTTGAAACCATGCCCAAGACGCCGTTCGTTGCTCCGGCTGGCATCCGTATGGTCACGATAGACCGCCGATCGGGCAAGCGTGTCTATGGCGTCTGGCCTACCGACGAGCCAAAGCCTGCCATCATATGGGAAGCGTTCAAACCCGAATCCGAACCCCGCCGATCGATCCGCAAGGAAGAAGTCGCGGCCCAGGAAAAAGCCGCTGCCCAGCGGAACGCGGTGCGCCAGGGTGCTCAGCGAACGGATAGCGACTTCCTGCAGGATCAGGGCGGGATCTATTAAAGGCCATACTCCGCGACAGGATTGAATCTTCCCAAATCGGCCACCCTCGGATAGGGGCAGCGGTTTAGTGCGTTTTCGTCCTGGCGAGCGGAAGCGCCCGATATTTTTGGAGAGTTCCCATGCGCGCCGAAGCGCAGCAACATATCGACCGTATTGACGCCGCGCTGGACCTGCTGCGCCGTTTCCTCGACTGGGATCGCGCCTTGCGCCGTCTGGACGAACTAAACGCGCGCGTCGAGGATCCGACGCTGTGGGACAACCAGAAACTCGCGCAGGAAGTGATGCGCGAACGCACCCGGCTTGACGCTGCGATCGGCGCAACGCGCGCGATCGAAAGCGAAAAGACCGACACCGCCGAACTCATCGAAATGGCTGAGGCTGAGGGTGATGAGGATATGGTCAACGAAGCCATTGCGTCGCTGAAGGCGCTGGCGGACCGCGCTGATGAGGATAAGATCAAGGCGCTGCTGGCGGGCGAAGCTGATGCGAGCGACACCTATCTGGAAATCCACGCTGGCGCAGGTGGCACGGAAAGCCAGGACTGGGCCGAAATGCTCAGCCGCATGTACCGCCGCTGGGGCGAGCGACGCGGCTACAAGGTGGAACTGGTCGACTATCAGGCGGGTGACCAGGCGGGCATCAAATCCGCGACTTTTCTGTTCAAGGGCGAAAATGCCTATGGCTACGCCAAGACGGAAAGCGGCGTGCATCGCCTTGTGCGGATCAGTCCCTATGACAGTTCGGCACGGCGGCACACCAGCTTCTCATCCGTTTGGGTCTATCCCGTGATCGACGACAATATCGAGATTGAGGTGAATGAAGGCGACCTCAAGATCGATACCTATCGCGCGTCCGGCGCGGGCGGGCAGCACGTCAACACCACGGACTCGGCGGTCCGCATCACCCACATTCCGTCAGGCATAATCGTGGCCTCGCAGAATGACCGGTCGCAGCACAAGAACCGCGCGACTGCGATGAACATGCTGAAAGCCCGCCTTTACGAAGCGGAGCTGCAAAAGCGCGAGGCAGTGGCTTCGGGTGAATATCAGGCCAAGACCGAAATCGGCTGGGGACATCAGATCCGCTCCTACGTCCTCCAGCCCTATCAGCTGGTGAAGGACCTGCGCACTGGTGTCACTTCCACTTCGCCCGACGACGTCCTCGACGGGGCGCTTGACCCCTTCATGGCCGCTGCCTTGTCGCAAAAGGTCACGGGCGAAAAGGTTGATGTGGAGGACGTCGATTAATGAAGCCTCTGCCGGTGACAGGGGTGGCGCTGGCGGGAGTGGCGCTCCTGCTAACGGCATGCGGACCTTTTTCATCGAGCCAGCAGAAGGACCGCCCCGCGGCGGCGAAGGAGTTTCCACGTGCTGACCGCCCGGTCGCGCCCGTCGTGTCGACGCGCTGGTCCAGCGAAGAGGCGCGCGATCGGGTCAATGAAGCGGATGACATCATGGATAAGGCTGGCATTCGGCCCGGAATGACCGTGGCCGACATCGGCGCGGGCGAGGGCTATTATACCGTGCGGCTCGCCGATCGCGTGGGGCCGAAAGGACGGGTCCTCGCCGAAGATATCATGCCAGAGGTGATTGAGGCGCTGTCGCGGCGTATTACGCGGGAAGACTGGCGCAATGTCAGCGTTCGACTGGGGGCGCCCGAAGACCCGAAACTGCCTACGAACAGCTTCGACCGCATCTTCATGGTCCATATGTATCACGAGATTGCGGAACCCTATGCCTTTCTGTGGCACCTTAGCCCGGCGCTTAAGCCTGATGGTGAATTGATCGTCGTCGATGCCAACCGCCCAACCGACCAGCACGGCACTCCGCCAAGGTTGCTGGCCTGCGAACTGGCGGCCATGGGCTTTCGGATGGAGGAACTGATTCCCAAGCCGACGGCGGGAGGGTATTTCGCCCGTTTTCGTCGGATCGCCGCTCGTCCCTCACCCGGTTCAATCGTCCCCTGCGCGCTGCGATTTTAATCGCGCGACCGCTCGGAAAGCTGCTTGGTCGACTGTTAACCATAATATTGGTGACGAAATTGATCTTTTGATGATTGAATAGCGGAAGGGAGGGGCTGGCATGACCGACCCATATGATTCTCCGATCACCGGTGCCGCGCAACGGCGGCACGCTCCGCGGCATAAAATGTTCGAACCGGTGGCGCTCACCCTGAGGGGCGCCGAGCTGCGCGCTCATTTCCTGGACTTGTCATCTACCGGCGCTTTGGTCCATTGCGAAGTCCCGCCAAATGCCGGCAGCTACGTCATTATTCACGCGCTCGACCTCGAAACGAGCGGAAGGGTGAAATGGGCAAAGGGAAAGCGTTTTGGCATACAATTCAGCCAGCCCCTGACGCAGGCGATGATGGATGTTCTGATCCGTCAGGGCTAAAAGGATCGGCGTCTAATCGCGACGCCGCCATTTCCTGAAAATCGACAGCCCCAGCACGCCACCGCCCAGCAGCGCAGCGATTGCCCCGCCTGCCGATGCCAGTGCCCATGCACCCGCGACGAGCAGGCCGGTCAAAAAATCGACGATGATGAGCGTGAGATGGATCATGGGGAAAGGACGGGGGACTAATGCCCCAGTTGCCTTGCCTCCTGATATTTCATTTCAAGGAAACGGTTTTGGATGGCCAGCCGGTTCAGGTCACCGCTGGCCAGGCCTTCGCTCATCCTTGTTATTTCCGCATCAATGACACTCAACCCTTCGATGAGCTGTTGTTCGGGGACCCGACCGTTGCGCTCTTCGCGCCTCAGCGGCTGTGGGATTGACTGGTAGCCGGTGACGAGTTCGGGCAGATGGTCTGCCAGCAGCTTGCGCACCTCTTGGGCGGCAGGTTCCTGATCGGTCAGCCGTTCAAGCTGCGGAGCAAGGGTTTCCAGCTTGACCCCAATACTGTCGACAAGCGCTGCTGCTGGTGTCGGAAGTCCCTTTCGCTGGTTTTCCAGCCAAATTTCGGTTTGCAGTGGCAAAGCGCTGAGCGAGGTTCTCGAAAGGGCTTCAACCTTCACGGAACGCTCAGGCGGCATGGCGATGATCAGCAGCACCGCCGCCAGCATCACCCCCAGCGTGACCATCACGCCTGTAATGCCCAGCGGAATGAAGAACCCCGCCACGATGCTCGCTACCAGCACGGCCAGGATCGTCCAGACGGCATATCTCAGCTTACGCATCGCAGCGGCAATGCGCCGCTGGCGAGCACGGGCGGGCAGGCTCTGTCGCCGCTTTCCCTGGCGGTCGAACCGGTTCATCACCGGACGCTGCCCTTGTTGTCAGATCGCCAAAGCAATCCATCCAGATCCGATATTCCGACAAGAGAACAAGCGGCATCGATCAATGTCACGCCTCCAGCGAGCTTAGCAGCGGATTGTCCGGGCGGGCCTCTTGCGCGGCCTGTGCCTGACCTTCGGCACGCGCGATATAGCCTTTGGATTTTTCCACCTCGTCAGACAGCGTGTTCACAGTCGTCTTCATATTTTCCAAGGCCTTGGCTTTGAAGGTGTCGATGCTGTCCATCGTGTCGTAGATATTCTGAAATGCCCGGCGGAGGGTTTCGATCGGGATGGTGCTGGCCGCAGCCTGTTCGTGAATCGCGGCGGTCTGGCTCTTTAGCATCTCCCCGGTCGAATCGATCATGTTGGCCGTTGTCGTGTTGAGCGCCGTGATCTGTTCCAGCACCAGCTTCTGTCCGGCGAGCGCCTGGGCGACGGTCACTGCCGTCCGCAGGGCCGCAACGGTCGTGGTGCTGGCGCGATCCACACCCTTGACCAGCTCGACATTGTTCTTTTTGACGAGGTCGAGCGCCAGATAACCCTGCACCGTCACAGCCATCTGCGTCAGCAGGTCCTGGCTGCGCTGACGAACATAGAAAAGCGCGCTGTCGCGGATCGCCTTGGCCTTCGCCGGATCGGTCGAATCCAACTCCAGTGTCTTTGCCTCAAGCTGGGCGTCAAGTGTTTTGGAGATGTGGATCATCTGCTCAAGCCGACCCATCGTTGCCCACATATTCTGCCGCTCGACATCGATCGCGGCATTGTCCTTGATCAGGACGTCCTTTCCGCTGGCGAGCGATCCCAAAATGGAGTTGATGTGGCCCTGCGCGCTTTTATAGCCGTCGAAATAGTCGCGCAGACGATTGCCGAAAGGAATGATGCCGAACAACTTTCGGGGCGCGAGGAGGTTGCCGCGCTTGCCGGGGTCGAGGTCCTTGACCGTGCGGCGCAGTTCGGCCAGATCGACGCCGACCTTGTTATCGCTGTCCATAGCTCGCACCGGCCGGTCGAGGAATCGGTTGGAGTGGCCTGCCGCCTCCGCGATTTCCTTGCGTCCCATGCTCGTCAACTGATCGACGCGCACGCCGAATTCCGGGGAATTGGCGTCCTGCGCCACCAGATCGGCAACGAAAGCGCCGACCTTTTCGTCCAGCTTTGACCGCTTCTCATCATCCAGCGGCACGAGACCGGCGGCCTTGTCGCGCGCGACTGGTGGCACTGGGTCTGGAGGAGTCAGATTTAGCGTGTCTGTTGCCGTGGCCGTAATGGGGGAGGTGCTTGCCATATTGTCTCCTCGAACTGCCATATGCGACTATAACAGCGATCTTCGATGTGGAATATGGTCTCGCTAGGCCGTGGATGCAAACGTGAGGGGACAAGTCGCCGCCCTTGCCGCAACGCGTCATTTCCTGTAGGGGCGCGCCCGATACTCTGGTCAGGCGCGGTGCCGGCCGGGAAAACGAAAAATCCCAAAGGCATTATCCATGTCCCTGCGTAACATCGCCATCATCGCGCACGTCGACCATGGCAAGACCACTCTTGTCGATCAATTGTTCCGCCAGTCCGGCACTTTCCGAGACAATCAGCGGGTCGAGGAACGGGCGATGGATTCCAACGACCTGGAAAAGGAGCGGGGGATCACGATCCTGGCGAAGCCGACCTCCATCGAATGGAACGGCACCCGCATCAATATTGTCGATACGCCCGGCCACGCCGATTTCGGCGGCGAGGTGGAACGCATTCTCTCGATGGTGGACGGCGTGATCCTGCTGGTCGATTCGTCGGAAGGCGCGATGCCGCAGACGAAGTTCGTGACCGGCAAGGCGCTGGCGCTGGGCTTGCGCCCGATCGTCGTCGTCAACAAGGTCGATCGCCCCGACGAACGCATCCAGGAAGTGCTGGATGAAGTGTTCGACCTGTTCGTGACGTTGGAAGCGACCGATGAGCAGCTCGACTTCCCCGTGCTCTACGCGTCGGGCCGTAACGGTTATGCGAGCGATAATCCCAGCCGCCGCGAAGGTACGCTGGAACCGATGTTTCAGAAAATCGTCGATCATGTGCCGCCGCCATCGCTGGATCAGGACGCCCCGTTCAGCTTCCTGGTGACGTTGCTCGACCGTGACAATTTCCTGGGCCGTATCCTGACCGGCCGCGTTCAGTCGGGGACGGTCAAGGTCAACCAGCCGATCCACGCACTGGACATGGATGGCAATGTCATCGAAACCGGCCGCGCGTCGAAGATCATGTCCTTCCGTGGCCTTGATCGCGTCCCGGTTGATGAAGCAAAGGCGGGTGACATCATTTCGCTCGCCGGTCTCACGGTCGCGACCGTCGCCAACACGATCTGCGACACGTCGGTCACTGAACCGATCCAGGCGCAGCCGATCGACCCGCCGACCCTGTCGATGCGTTTTGCCGTCAATGATTCGCCCATGGCTGGCCGCGAGGGCAGCAAGGTGACGAGCCGAATGATCCGCGACCGTCTGGCACGTGAAGCCGAATCGAACGTCGCCATCAAGGTCACCGAAAGCGAAGACAAGGATAGCTTCGAAGTCGCCGGTCGTGGTGAATTGCAGCTGGGCGTTCTTATCGAGACCATGCGCCGCGAAGGCTTTGAACTGGGTATCTCACGTCCGCGCGTTCTGTTCGGTGAGGACGAGGCTGGTAACAAGACCGAGCCTTATGAAATCGTCGTCATTGATGTGGATGATGAATTTTCCGGCACGGTCGTCGATAAGATGAACATCCGCAAGGCGGAGCTTACCGATATGCGTCCGTCTGGCGGCGGCAAGACCCGCATCACCTTCTCCGCGCCCTCGCGCGGCCTGATTGGTTATCATGGCGAATTCCTGTCCGACACGCGCGGCACTGGCATCATGAACCGCCTGTTTGAAAAATATGGCCCCCACAAGGGCAAGATCGAAGGCCGCAAGAATGGCGTGCTGATCTCCAACGGCTCGGGCGAGGCCAATGCCTATGCTCTGGGTCCGCTCGAAGAGCGCGGCATTCTGATGGTCGGCGTTGGCGAGGCGCTCTACGAAGGCATGATCATTGGTGAGAACGCCAAGCCCGAAGATCTTGAAGTCAACCCGATGAAGTCGAAGGCGCTGACCAACTTCCGCGCTTCGGGCAAGGACGATGCCGTTCGCCTGAGCCCGCCGCGCAAGCTCACGCTGGAACAGGCGATTGCCTATATCGACGACGACGAAATGGTCGAAGTCACGCCGAAAAATATTCGCCTGCGCAAGCGCTACCTCGACCCGAACGAGCGTAAACGCATGTCGCGCGCCAAGGCGGCCTGATTTCAGACCGACAAAGAGGAGCCTGATCCACCCGGATCGGGCTCTTTTTTTGTGCAGGCTTGCGGATCATTTTGCTCGCGCAATGATGCCACTACACCCCAGACGCAAATTGCGTTATGGTTAAGGCATGGGGGCGAAACGCATATTCACGCTGGCAGCTATGCTGTCGGCGATCATAGGTCTGGCACCTGCATTGGGGGGAACGCCAAGGCCCGGATCACTCGAAACCTACAAGGACTGGACCATCGGCTGCGACAATCGCGGACGATGTGAAGCTGTGTCCCTTATGCCCGAAGGCGGCGACTGGCCCGACGATCCGGTGACCGTCGGCATCGTGCGGGAAGCAGGCGGATCGAGTGAGCCGGAAATCTGGATCAGTCGCGACGGCAAGGGCCGGGAGCAGCTTGGACTGGTCATCGACGACCGCAAGGTCGCCACTGCAATCAGCGAGGAAGGCGAGGCAAAGCTGCAAGGTGCCCAAGCCGCGACGTTGGCCATGGCTATCGCCCGTGGCAATCGGATGGATGTGCGGGTCGGCGCGAAGCTGGTCGGGCAACCCTCGCTGGCCGGCGCGGCGGCGGCGCTGCGCTATATGGACGCGCGACAGGGTACGGCTGGCACTCGTGCCGCTCTGGTGGCGAGGGGGCCGCTGGCGCGCAGCGTTGTGCGGTCAGCGCCTCCGTCGATCATTATCCGTCGAGCAGACATCCCCCCAGGCCCAGCCCCGCAGCCCCTGTGGCGGGAGGAGCGAGCGGCATTGGGCAGGCTGACGGGCTGCGCTGATGAGATGCGCGATGCTTCCCCGCCGGAACTTCATCGCCTGTCCAGGACCGAGTCCCTGGTCCTGACGCCATGCGGGGCAGGGGCCTATAATTTCACTTCGGTGCCTGTCATCGCTAGCGGCATTGCCGGTCGGCGGACCTTCCGCTTTGCAAGCTTCGACCATCCGCCGGGATGGAGCGAAAACGCCAATCATCCCATGCTGGTCAACGCGGCATGGTTGGCGGACACCGCGACGCTGGAAAGCTATGCAAAGGGGCGTGGATTGGGCGACTGTGGCGGCAGCGAATCCTATGTGTGGGATGGGACACAATTCCGCCTGGCCCAAGCCAGCGCGATGGGGGAATGCCGTGGCGCGCGGCAATGGATCAAAGTCTTCACGGCCGATGTGGTGAAGTAGCACTCCCTTCAGGGGTTCAGCGGGACGCGCCGGGCACCCATTTTACGTCGGCGGCGCCGTTGTCGTTCACGCGGCGGGCCAGGACGAACAGCAGATCGGAAAGCCGGTTGAGATAGGCCAGCGCCTGTGGGTTGAGGGCGGTCTCTACCGCGGCTGCGGTGGCGCTGCGTTCGGCGCGTCGCGTGATGGCGCGGGCCAGATGCACTGCCGCCGCTGCGGGCGATCCTCCCGGCAGGATGAAGCTGTCGAGCGGGGCAAGATGCGTATTCATGGCGTCGATCTGATCTTCCAGCCGCTTGACCTGCGAAGCGACGATGCGGAGCGCCCAGGGTTCATCATCGCCATCCGGGATCGGGGTAGCGAGGTCCGCGCCCAGATCGAACAGATCATTCTGGATCGTGGTCAGCCATGCCCCTTCGGGCGTATTGCCGATCGCCAGAACGGCAAGGCCAATGGCGCTGTTCGCTTCATCCACATCGCCCACAGCCTGCATGCGCGGCGCGTGTTTGGGCAGGCGCGATCCGTCGACAAGACCCGTCGTGCCCGCATCACCCGTGCGGGTATAAATCTTGTTGAGCTTCACCATGCCGCGCGCACCTTAACAGGTTTCAAGGTCAGCCATTGCCCTTCATCAGAAGCAGGATGGCGACGATGATGACGGCGGCTGCCTGGAACAGGATACGGTTCATCATCATCTTGTTCTGTTTCAGGCTGGATCGGCTGGGTCCGCTTTCGGGCGAGTTCAACTGTTCCTTCGTAGCCTGAAGGAAGGCGATGATCCCCCGCACCAGCGCGAAAAGGGTGGCGCCCATCGCAAGGATGAGGACGATGACGAGGACTGTGTTCATCCACCGAAACTAGGCGCTGGCCAGCGAAATGCCAACCGGAAAGCGCGCCGCGTGCAAATCCTGCGCAAGCTGGCGAGGGTCCATGCCCTGAGCGCGCAGATCCGCCAATGCGATGGACCCGTCCCGCTTCGCCAGCCTTTTCCTGTCTGCCCCCACCAGCAGTGGATGATGGCAATAGACGGGGGACGGCAGGCCGAGCAGGGCCTGGATCAAACGGTGGACATCGGTGGCGGCGCGCAGGTCTTCGCCCCGCAGGACATGACTGACCCCCATATCGGCATCATCCAGTGTGCAGGACAGGTGGTAGGAGGCGGGCGCATCCTTGCGGGCGAGAACCACGTCCCCCGCCGCCAGCGGTTCAGCGTTCACGCGTCTGGCCTGAGCGCCAGGGTCGGGAGGGAAGGGCAGGGCGTCCCACGTCAACGGACCGCTTCTATCCACAGCGGAAACCATGTTGATGCGCCAGGCGTGTGCCTGTCCTGCGGCCATTCGCCGGGCGCCCTCGCTTTTGGATATGGCGCGACAGGTTCCGGGATAGATCGGGCCTTCCGGTCCATGCGGTGCACTTGCGCTGGCGGCTATGTCAGCACGGGTGCAGAAGCATGGATAGAGCAGCCCCATGCTGCGTAACCGTTGCAGCGCTGCCTCATAATGATCGAGCCGCGCGGACTGGAAGATGATGTCTTCGTCCCACTCGACGCCCAGCCATTGAAGGTCGCGAATGATGCCATCGACATGTTCGGGGCGGCTGCGGGTGCCATCAATGTCTTCAATCCGAAGACGAAACAAGCCGCCATTCCGGCGTGCCATCGTCATTGCCAGCAGCGCCGACCATCCATGCCCCACATGGAGCCGACCGGTTGGGCTGGGCGCGAAGCGCGTCACCATATGCTGTGGCGTAAACGGTGGAGTCACACTCGGCCTTGACGGACTGGGGTCGTTAATGCTGTCATGCTCACGTCACGTTCCTGGTCGATCAGAGCGTCGGCAAAGGGGGATAGAGGGTTCTTATGTACCATCCCGACCTGATACGGCATCCGGAAAACTGTCCGGCGCTGGTTTTGAACGCCGACTATACGCCGTTAAGCTATTATCCGTTGAGCTTGTGGCCTTGGCAAACCGCTATCAAGGCGGTTTTTCTGGACCGGGTGGACATCGTTTCCAGCTATGAACGGGAAGTCCACAGTCCCAGCCTGCAGATGAAAATCCCGTCCGTAATCGCGCTTAAACAATATGTGCGCCCGTCGGAACATCCGGCCTTCACCCGTTTCAACCTGTTCCTGCGCGACCGGTTCGCCTGTCAATATTGCGGGTCGGGGAATGACCTGACATTCGACCATGTCATCCCGCGCCGGGCGGGTGGCCGCACCACCTGGGAAAATGTCGCGACTGCATGTTCTCCCTGCAACTTGCGGAAGGGCGGGCGCACGCCACAGGAGGCGCGGATGCGCCTGCACGTCACGCCGATCCGCCCGACCAACTGGCAGTTGCAGGAACATGGTCGCGCCTTCCCGCCCAACTATCTTCATGAAAGCTGGCACGACTGGCTTTACTGGGACGTGGAACTGCTTGCCTGACGGCTGCCGCGCGTGGCTCACGGTTGGTTCGGAAACCAGTCGAAATCCATGTCCTTGTGGCGATTGGTATAATGGCCGATTTCTTCCAGCCTCTCCATGTCGAGCAGGGTAATGCGCCCATTGGTTCGGCTGATCAGCCGTTCCTGCTCCATCTGCCTCACCATTCGATTCACATGAACCGACGTGAGGCCGATAGCGTCGCCGATTTCCTCTTGAGTAAGCTTAAGGTCGAAACTGTCGATAATGCCGTCGTCCGTCACCCGTAGCCGATCGAAGATGTCGAGCAGGAACGACGCGACGCGAGCCTTGGCCGACGTGCGGCCCAGTGAAGCCAGCCTATCGGTAAGCGCTACCCTTTCGGCATTTGACAACAGGAACAGCAGCGCTGCAACGCGCGGATGTTCTTCCAGCAACCGGCGAAGCGCATGCTTGTCGAAAGGGCAAATCACCACGTCCGTCAAGGCCACCAGGGACTCCGGCGCCTTGCTGTAGATCGTGCTGGCCGACCCGATGAAGTCTCCGGGAAAATAGACCCGCAGAATCTGGCGGCTGCCGTCGGGCAGGAGGACGTAACTCATCGCCCGCCCTTCGCGCAGGACGAATAGTTCCGTGATCGTTTCGTTAATGCGCTGGATCATCGCGCCTCGTTTCACCTTGCGCGGATTTTCCTCTAGCCTGGAAAGCGCATTCTTTTCCGCATCGGACAGGGACACATGTTTGCCTACCCTTTCCGCGAAGCAACTTGTTGCCACTCCACACACCTTCTACTGAACATTGTCGTTACGGTGACAGAACGCCCCGCCTGCCTTTTGGCTGCATTTGCAGCGCGTGCACTAAACTCGATCAATATCGTGCGCAGGATCGTACAAATGTTTCCGGGGACGGCAGCAACGGCGCGTTGTCGGCCCTGGCGAGCGTGTCGCGCCTTGCGCGTGGCGCAATTAACGTTAAGACCCAGCCGATGGATCGTATTCATATTCGCGGCTGCAATCCGCTCAACGGCCGTCTTCCCATCTCCGGCGCGAAAAACGCTGCGCTGACCCTGTTGCCTTGCGCATTGCTGACGGACGAGCCGGTAACGCTGCGCAACCTGCCTCGCCTTGCCGACGTGGACAGTTTTGGTCATCTGCTGAACCAGTTGGGCGTGTCGACGATGATCGAAGGCGCGCGGCCAGAGGATTTCGGCCGCGTCATGACGCTGCGCGCGGGCCGGGTCACGTCAACGGAAGCGCCCTATGACATTGTGCGCAAGATGCGGGCATCGATCCTGGTTCTGGGACCGCTGCTCGCCCGCGCGGGCGAAGCGCGCGTGTCGCTGCCGGGTGGCTGCGCCATTGGCAACCGACCGATCGACCTGCACCTGAAAGCGCTTGAAGCATTTGGAGCGGTGATTGAGATCAGCGCGGGCTATGTCCGCGCGAGTGCGCCGGATGGCGGGCTGCCAGGCGGCATGTTCACTTTCCCGGTGGTGTCGGTCGGCGCGACGGAAAATGCGTTGATGGCGGCGGTGCTGGCAAAGGGCACCTGCATCCTGGAAAACGCCGCGCGCGAACCGGAAATCGTCGATCTGTGCAAACTGCTCGTCGCGATGGGCGCTGATATAGAAGGGATCGGCAGCGACAAGCTGACCATATATGGCCGGGACCGGCTGCACGGCGCGACCTACAGCGTCATGCCCGACCGGATCGAAGCGGGCAGCTATGCCTGCGCGGCGGCGATTGCCGGCGGGTCGCTGGAACTGGCCGGCGCGAATGCGGACGACATGCATGCGATTCTGGCCGCGCTCCGCGATGCGGGCGTCGATGTGCAGGAAAGGAAGGGCGGCATCACCGTGTCGTCTGATGGGAAGCTAAAGCCTCTCAACTTGTCCACGGCGCCTTTTCCGGCTTTCCCCACGGACATGCAGGCCCAGTTCATGGCGATGCTGACCAAGGCCGATGGCGCGTCGGTATTGACGGAAACTATCTTCGAAAATCGCTACATGCACGTTCCCGAACTGGCCCGCATGGGTGCAGACATCAGCGTCAACGGTCGCACTGCCGTGGTGCGGGGCGTCGATCGCCTGGTTGGTGCGCCAGTGATGGCGACCGACTTGCGGGCGTCGATGAGCCTGATCCTGGCCGGTCTGGCGGCGGAAGGGGAAACGCAGGTAAACCGCGTCTATCATCTTGACCGCGGCTATGAGCGGCTGGAGGAAAAGCTGTCGGCTGTGGGCGCCGACATTGAACGGGTCAGCGATGGCTGACGGCGGCGGCGGGCTGGAGACTGATCGTGCTGCGTTGCTGGCGGGATACGATCTGGATGCCGGCGGGTTTATTGCGTTGGACCAGATCACGGACTTCGCGGCTGCCCTCTGCGCTTCGCCGATCGCCCTGGTAAGCATCGTCGAGGATCAGCGGCAGCGTTTTCTGGCGCGCACCGGGTTGGACGCCGAAGAAACGCCGCGCGACCTGTCCTTTTGCGCCCATGCGATGCTGGACGACGCAATATTCGTCGTTCCCGACGCCACGCGGGACGCGCGCTTTCAGGATAATGCGCTGGTCACGGGGCCGCCATTCATTCGCTTTTACGCTGGCGCGCCCTTGGTGGGCAGGGAGGGCGTGCCGTTGGGCGCGCTGTGTGTGATCGATGATCAGCCACGTCAGGATCTGACCCCGCTTCAGCGTCAGGGGCTTGCCCTGCTGGCCCGCCATGTGATGGTCGAACTGGAAGGACGCAGGCGGGATCAGGATGTGATCGCCCGGCAGATCAAGGACGCCGAAGTGGTGGCGCAAAGCGACCGGCTGTTTCGCACCCTGGCCGATACGATGCCGCAAATGGTCTGGTCCACGTTGGCGGACGGCTATCATGACTATTACAATGCGCGCTGGTACGAATATACCGGCGTGCCGGATGGATCGACGGATGGCGACGGTTGGAATGGCATGTTCCATGTAGATGACCGGGAACGAGCCTGGGCATGCTGGCGTCACTCGCTTGAGACAGGCGAGCCCTATGATGTCGAATATCGGTTGAGGCATCGCAGCGGTGAATATCGCTGGACGCTGGGACGCGCCCTGCCGATCCTGGATGCGGAAGGCCGGGTCACGCGATGGATCGGCACCTGCACCGAAATTCACGAACAGAAGCTGATGTTGGAAGAGCGTGAGATCATTGCGCATGAACTGTCCCATCGCATCAAGAATATCTTTTCGGTGATTTCCGGCCTGATTGGCCTGTCGGCCCGCGCTCATCCGCAGATTAGCGATGTTGCCGATGATCTGCGTGACCGGATCATGGCGCTTGGCCGCGCCCATGATTTCGTGCGGCCTCATGGCAATGACGGTGGAGCCACCGCGCTGGAGGGCGGGCTGCGCGGCATATTGGATCAGATTTTCGCGCCTTATCAGGATCCGGCTCGGACCCGCATTATCTTTTCGGGCGAAGACCCGGCAATCGACGATCGGTCTGCGACCCCGCTGGCGCTATTGTTCCACGAACTTGCCACCAATGCGGCAAAATATGGCGCTTTGTCCGTCCCGGAGGGGCGCGTCGATATCGTCGTTGAACGCCAGGACGGCGACGTTCATATCATCTGGCGAGAGAAAGGCGGCCCGTCCGTCACACCCGCCAGTGCCGAAGGCTTTGGCAGCCGCTTGATGCAGCTTAGCGTCGAACGTCAGTTGGGCGGTGATATGGTGCGGGACTGGCGACCGGAAGGTTTGACGATCAGGCTGCGGATCCCGTTCCATTCCATGAGCCGGGCAGCGGCCGGAAAGGCGTAAAGCCGACAATCTCTGCGGCTTCCAGCGCTGCGCTGTCATCGGCGATAAGCTGCAGCGTGGCGGTGATGCTGTCGGCGCGGAAAGGTTTGGCGATGACGCCCAGCGCCGCTTCCGCTGCAGCGCCGATCTGTGCGGGATTGGCGGTTATGTAGATGACTTGGACGCCGAACTGGCTGGCCAGTTCCATGCCTATGCCAGGGCCGGTCGGGCCATCACGCAGGTTCAGGTCGACGAGCGCGATGTCGCAGCCCGCCGCCGCCGCCAGGGCAGCTTCCCGGTCGGCAGCGATGGCGCCTACCTTGAACCCAGCATCTTCAACGATCTGTTCGATTTCCAGTGCGACGAAAATTTCGTCTTCGATGATCAGGACAGTCTTGTTCATGTCTTTGCCAGAGGCCCCCGGAGGCGTTAAATGCGCAAGGACAGCTCTGGTTCCCCGCTTGATCCAGAATGCCGCCTTCGGTTGTGCCATTGGGCTAGGGTGCTGGATTGGAATCGGTAGTCCACAGGGTTTCGAATTTTGTCCCCTGCATCAACAGGACGCTCGCGGGATAGCCGTCCTCACCAGCTTTGCGGGCGGTCCCGGTCGCACTGTCGACAGCGGCCTGCTGAGTGGCGAAGGGGCCATAATAGCGATTGTCGAGATTGATCTTCCATTCGCCCTCATGTTCAAGGACGATGTAACGTGCATGGGGTAGGGACATGGGTCAAATAACCTCCGTATTATAATGGTGCCAAGCCAGGATGGCGGCCGCGCCGCGATGGGGTCGCCATCTTTCCGCGACCTCGCGGGTCTGGCGTTCACTGGGCCGGCCCGGCAAGCCCAGGATGCGACCGACCTCGATCTGCACCGCCAGGTCGCCGGCTGGCCAGATGTCCGGTCGTCCTTCGGCGAATAGCAGGTAGATTTCCGCTGACCAGCGCCCAATACCCTTGATGCGTGTCAGCAACTCAATCGCTTCCTCATCATCTTCGGGCAGGGCGTGAAGGTCGATAGCGCCGCTGGTCACCATTTCGGCAAGGCTGCGGGCATAGCCCTGCTTCTGCCGCGACAGGCCGCAGCTTCGCAACGCGTCGAAATCCCGTTCCAGCAGGACGTCCGGCACGCAGCCTTCGCCCAGTTCCGCTTCCAGCTTGCGCCATACGGCGGCGGCGGCGGCGACGCTGACCTGTTGCCCGACGATGGTGCGCAGCAATGTTTCATATCCTGGTTCCCGCACCCTGGGCTGGGGATAGCCCACGCGCCCTATGGCCGCGGCAAAACCGGGTTCGAGCGCCGCGATTGCGTCCAGGCTTTCACGCAACCTTTCTGCTGTCGTCACCATCGCACTGACCTTCCCGCTCTTGATTTATTGGCGACCCAGCCTATGAGCGGCGAGGAAGTTTTAGGGGATTTGAGTACATGCCCAAGCTGATTGTGGTCAACCGATCAGGTGAAGAACAGGCCGTTGAGGGCGACACTGGCCTGTCCGTGATGGAGGTCATTCGCGACAATGGCTTTGACGAGTTGTTGGCGCTCTGCGGTGGCTGCTGTTCCTGCGCGACCTGCCATGTCTATGTCGATCCCGCATTTGCAGGCAAGCTGCCGGAAATCGGTGAGGATGAAAATGATCTGCTGGACAGTTCCGACCATCGCAACGAAACCAGCCGCCTGTCCTGTCAGCTCACGCTGAACGATGATCTGGATGGCCTGCGCGTCACCATCGCGCCGGAAGACTGATACCGCCTGCAAAAGCGCCTATCGGCTGACGCGCAGCGTCGCCGTTGGCGCTTCGGTGGTCAGTGGCGTGATCTTCCACAATATCCGCTTTCCTTGAGCCACGGTCTGCGCGCCGTCTTCCTGATTCTGGCTGACAATCTCTGCGTCGGTCGTCAGGGTAAAGACGCCGTCCAACGCCTTCGCCGCGTCGTTGCCAGACCCGCCTTGCGCCATGGGCGGTGCGCTTTGGTCGAAATCGCTGGAATATCCCGGTGCCTTCACACGCACCCGGTCGTCGCCGCGCAGTTCGACGGCGACAAATGGCAAAATGATCTTTGCATCGCTGTTGAATGGGAACAGGAAGCTGTGGGTTAATCGCCCGCTGATCGCATAATCGATCTCGAAACGGTTGCGCCCCATATAGCGCACCGAACGAAATCCCTTTTCCTTTGAAAGGGCAGTGGCGATTCCCTGCATCTGCCTTTCGTCGCCATGCACATTGCTGGCGTCAAACCGCTCTTCCTGCCCCGCGGTGAACGCGGTTTTTGTATAAGCGCTGTCTTTCGGTTGGGGCTCTGTTTCTTCCACCGGGGTGGCAGGAGAGGGTTCCAGACCCTTCATGTCCGACGCGAGTATCTCACCTTTGTAGGTGAAGCTGAACTGGCGATCGGCCCGGATGTCCAGCGTCGATTCGAACTTGCCCGGCGTCACCAGGCAGGCGGACAGCGCCAGAAGAGCAGCCATTGCGCCCAAGGAGCGGAAAAGAACAGCCATTGAAAACCCCCATCTCCATGGTCCCGGCGGCGTCGCGCGCCAATCGCCCGCGCCGCTGCCAGAACCAGCCTATTGTTGTTAGTGCGTTTTCGAAGCCGGGGGAATCACCTAGTGGAGTGGCTCTATCGACTGGCCGTCGCATAAAGTGCGATGGCCGCGGCATTGGATACGTTCAGGCTTTCCATGCGTGGGCTGATCGGCAGCTTTGCCAATATATCGCAGTGGTTCATACTGTTATGGCGAAGCCCTTCACCCTCTGCGCCGAGCACCAGCGCTACCCGCGATTCGCCGATCGCCTCGCCCAGGGTCGTGTCTGCCTCTCCATCTAGGCCGATGCGCCAATAGCCAGCTTCCGCGATTTCATCCAGCGCGCGGGCCAGGTTCACGACACGCACCCATGGCATGATTTCCAGCGCGCCAGAGGCCGCGCGCGCGAGCACCCCCGATTCGGGCGGTGCATGCCGATCCTGAGTCACGATGCAGAGCGCGTCAAAGGCGGCGGCCGAACGCAATATCGCCCCGACATTATGAGGATCGGTCACCTGGTCGAGCACCAGAACCGGGCGACGGTCATCCTGCCCTGCCTCCAGCGCGTCGCCCAGCCAGACGTCGTCCAACGGCTCGACTTCCGCCACAATGCCCTGATGTGGCGCGTCGGATGGCACCATGCGCCCCAGGTCAGCGACATCGGCATAGACGATGGGCAGCACCGGCGGCAGGTCCAGCGCGTTCAGCGCCTCACGCGTGCCCCAGATCTTGCGAACGGTGCGGTTGGGATTGGCAAGCGCCGCGATCACGGCATGGCGACCGTAAAAGCGGGGGAAGTTGCCCTTGGGCTTGGATGTTCGATGTCCTTTTTTCATGGACCGCTCTTTTCACATCGGACCATTGACAGGCAAGCGTCCTTTCGCCATTGAGCGCGCCTCCAGCGCGGTGACATCATCTTTGTCCACCGTGTCAGGGCACTGGACAGGTGGCCGAGTGGTTAAAGGCAGCAGACTGTAAATCTGCCGGGGTTTCCCCTACGTTGGTTCGAACCCAACCCTGTCCACCACCCTTGCGGATGCGCCGCCTCTTTCGGGTTTCCGGCTTGCGCATCCTTCTTTCGAGCCCGCCTGAAAAAGGAACGCTGATATGGCGTGGCTCATCCTTGGCATCGCTGTGATATCCGAAATCTGCTGGGCGCTCAGCCTTAAATGGGCGGCCACGATCGCGACGTGGCAGGCGTCGGTGGTGCCGATCAGCCTCAGTTTCCTCAACATGGGCTTGCTGGCGTTGGCGATGAGGGGCCTGCCCGCTGGCACGGCCTATGCCGTGTGGACCGGCCTGGGCGCTGTGGGTGTCATCATTGGCGGGGTGATTCTGTTCGGCGACAGGGTAACGGCGGTTCAGGCCGCTTTCATGGCGCTGACGGTCGTGGGCGTCGTTGGGACCAAGTTGTTCGCCTCTGCATAAGTGGTCATGCCGCACGTGCAGCAAAGGGCTGACCCTGCGCTGTTCTCCTGCTAAGGGCCCCGCATGTTGAACCTGAAAGACATCACCGTGCGCCTGGGTGGCCGCACCATTCTCGACCGCGCGAGCGCCGCTTTGCCGCCGCGCAGCCGCGTGGGGCTGATCGGCCGCAATGGCGCGGGCAAATCGACGCTGATGAAGGTGATGATCGGCCAACTCGACCCGGATGAGGGCAGTTGCGACATGCCCCGCGATACACGGCTTGGCTATATTGCGCAGGAAGCGCCCACCGGCACCGCCACACCATTCGACACGGTGCTTGCCGCCGATGGTGAGCGCGCGACCTTGCTGGCCGAATCGGAACATACCGAGGACCCGGATCGGCTGGGACATATCTATGAGCGGCTGAATGCCATTGACGCTTATACCGCCCCGGCGCGGGCGGCGCGCATTCTGGTCGGCCTGGGCTTTGACGAGGAAATGCAGGGGCGACCCCTCGACAGCTATTCGGGCGGTTGGAAGATGCGGGTCGCGCTTGCCGCGTTGCTCTTTTCGGAACCTGACCTGCTGCTGCTTGACGAACCTTCCAACCATCTCGACCTGGAAGCGACGCTGTGGCTTGAAAATTTCCTGAAGGCCTATCGTGGCACGGTCGTCGTGATCAGTCACGAACGGGACCTGCTCAACAATGTCGTCGATTATATCCTGCACCTGGAAGGGGGGAAGATCACGCTTTACCCCGGCGGCTATGACGCATTCGAACGGCAACGCGCCGAACGGCTGGCCCAGCTGGAATCCGCGCGCGTCAAGCAGCAGGCAGAGCGGGAAAAGCTGCAGGACTATGTCGCCCGCAACTCGGCGCGCGCATCGACCGCAAAGCAGGCCCAGTCCCGCGCCAAGGCGCTGGCCCGGATGCAACCGATCGCCGCCGCAATCGAAGACCCCAGCCTGGCTTTTGCTTTCCCCAGCCCGCCCGAATTGCGCCCGCCGCTGATCACCATGGACATGGCGTCGGTCGGCTATGGCGACACGCCCGTGCTGAAGCGAGTGAATCTCCGCATCGATCCAGACGACCGGCTGGCGCTGCTAGGTCGCAACGGTAACGGCAAGACGACGCTCGCCCGGCTGATCGCCGCCCAACTCGCACCCATGGAAGGGGCGATGGCCAGTTCGTCCAAGATGAACGTCGGTTATTTCACCCAATATCAGGTGGAGGAACTGGACATCACGGACACGCCGCTGGACCATATGACGCGGGTGATGAAGGGCGCGACCCCCGGCGCGGTGCGCGCGCAACTGGGCCGCTTCGGCTTTTCGGGCGAGCGCGCGACGCAGAAGGTGGGCAGCCTTTCAGGGGGAGAGCGGGCGCGGCTTGCGCTGGCGCTGATCACCCGCGACGCGCCGCACCTCCTGATCCTGGACGAACCGACCAACCATCTGGACGTCGATAGTCGGGAGGCGCTGGTCCACGCGCTGAACGATTATTCAGGCGCGGTGGTGATCGTCAGCCACGACCGCCACATGATCGAACTTGTGGCCGACCGGCTGGTGCTGGTCGATGGCGGAACGGCGCAGGAATTTGCGGGCAGCCTGGACGATTACACCAGCATCGTGCTGCGCAAGGCGGACGGCAATGGTGGTGGGGGAGGCGACGCGCCCAAGGCCGACCGGAAGGCGGAAAAGCGCAATGCGGCGGAATGGCGCGAAAAGCAGAAGGGCCTGAAGGCTGCGGTCAGCAAGGCGGAAAAGGAGATGGCGTCTCTGGCCGCCGAACGCAGCCGGATCGACCAGGCTCTGTTCGATCCCAAGGGTGCATCGGGTGCCGAAGCAAAGATGACGATGACCGATCTGATGGTGAAACGGGCGGCTGTCGACAAAAAGCTGGGAGCGATTGAGGAAAGCTGGATCGAAGCGAGCGCCGCGCTGGAAGCGCATTAAAGCGTTTTTCCTTGCTCAAATGCCTTAGGGTTTGAGCGGCCCGCTCTCATAAGGGTGGGGGTGATCTTGTGGAACTGCGCCCTGGGTCGTTAGCGGCCCTTCAATTCCGTCGCCCGTCCGCATCCGTGTGACGATGTTCCACGTCGCAATGAACAGGGCTGCGATTACCGGCCCGATGACGATGCCGTTGATGCCGAACATGTCTATCCCGCCCAGCGTGGAGATCAGCACGACATAATCGGGTAGGCGCGTATCCCGTCCGACCAGGATCGGCCGCAGCAGATTGTCGACCAGGCCAATCACGAACACGCCGCAAGCGATCAGTATCACACCTTTGATGATCGCTCCGGTCGCCAGAAGGTAAAGCGCGACCGGCACCCACACCAGCCCGGTGCCGACCGCCGGGATCAGCGAGAAACAGCCCATCAGCACGCCCCAGAGCAAGGGAGCCGGTATTCCCAGCGCCCAGAACACCGTGCCGCCTATCATCCCCTGGACGATGGCGACGACGATGCTGCCCTTGATGGTCGCGCGGGTAACGACGACGAACTGCTGCATGAGCGCGCGCCTGTGCGTTAAACGGAGCGGCGCGGCCCGATCAAGCCGGACCGCCAGCGACGGCCCGTCGCGCAACAGGAAAAAGGTGAGGTAGAGCGTAACGCTGAGCGCTACGAAGAAACTGAACGCGCTCTGGCCGATCTGGAACAATTGCGCAGCAACCGCGCGGAAACTGGTGGCTATGCCCGCGCTCAACATTTCCCGTACGGCGGCGAAATTGGTGATGCCCAGCCGTGCCAGGAATGCCGAAGCCCAATCGGGAAGGCGGGCCTGAAATTGGGCAAAGACCTGAGCGATGTTGATTTCGCCCGACTCTACTCGACCGTAGAACAGGGTCGCTTCCTGCACCAGCGCGACGCCCAGGATGATGGCGGGCAGGATCACCACGGCAATGATCAGCAGAAGCGTAAGCCCGGCTGCGCTGTTGGGGCGGCCCGGCATTTTTTCCAGCAGATTCTGGTTGAACGGCGAGAACAGGATTGCAGCGATCACCCCCCACAGGATCGCCGCAAAAAAAGGTTCCACCACCAGGGCGAACGCGATCGAAACGACCAGTACGAAGCCCAGAAAGACCCCATCTTCGATACGGACGTTCTGCGGCTTGTGGTTCATGCTAGCGGTTTGGCAGAAGTCGGGCCGCAAATCCATGCGCAGCTGACGTCACTGAGCGCGGGCATTGAATTGAAAGGTGACAGCCACGCGCGGGGCCAGACCGCCGCTGCTTTCGCCGTTGCCCACGCCAAAGGGCAGGCGGGCAATGCTGGCCGATCCTGCGACCTTGCGGCTGTCGCCGGTCCCGGAAAGGGTGAAGCGGATGGATTGCGGGCGGCTGGCCCCTTTCATGCTGAGCGTGCCCACCGCGCGATAGCTGTTTCGTCCTGTCCTTTCCGCTCCCTTGGCGGTGAAGATGGCCCTGGGGTGGGCGGCGGTGTCGAAAAATTCTTCGCCCGCCAGCATCCCGTCCTGATAGGCGTCGCCCACGGTTGCGCTGGCAAGATCGATCTCCACGCGGATATCGGCGCTGTCCGGGCGATCGGGGTCCATGACGATCTTCGCGGTCCAGCGGGAAAATCCACCGCTGATCGTTTCGCCGCTATTATCAACCGAAAATCCGACGCGTCCGCCGGGCTGCACCGTCCATCCTGGTGGCGGCGGGATTGCTTCTTCTGCCTGCGCCGGTGCGTCGTCAGGAGCGACCGCAGTTTCGACCGCATTGGCGACACTGATGTTGGTGGGCGAGGGCGGGGCGATTTCGTCCTGCGTCGCGGGCGCAGCGGGTTGCGGTCGGGCGACCTCCGCAACCGGCTCCGGCAGGATCGCTTTCCCCAGCAACAGCCCCACCAGCATCAGGCCGGGCAGCGCCACCAGCAGCATGGGCGATCGCGCGGGCATCATCCGCCATATCAGTCCATCGCGCAGCATCATGTGGTGGCGAATTGCACCTGCAACGTGCAGCAGGAAAAGGGCGATGCCCAACCACGCCAGCAGCCCATGTCCCCCTTCGGCCCATTGATGCGCGTCAGCGGGCAGGGGAAGATGGGGGATCGGGATGATGCCGAACAGCAAGGTCGGCACCTTGACCCGCGCCGTAGATACCAGTGCCCAGCCCGTCAGCGGCGCGCCCAGCATGAACAGGTACAGCCCGCCATGCACAGCGCTGGCGAGTGCGCCTTGCCAGCCGCTTTCGATCCGAACGGGCCGTGGTTTCCAGAAGCGCACGGCCAGACGGATCAGCGTCAGGACAAGAATGCTGATCCCCACCGACTTATGCAGCTGGTACAGCGAAAAACCCCCCGCGCCGAGATCCTCCAGCGCCCATCCGACGCTGATCTGGAAGGCGAGCAGGGCGGCGATCGTCCAGTGCAGGAAGATGGCGATCAGGCTGTAGCGGCGCATGGTATCTCCGGCTGGGGACGGGTGCGAAACTATTGGGCGTCCTGCCCAATGTCCATTGCCGCCGATGGAAACGCTGGGTTGATCAACTTGGCTTGAATCCCGTGGGCTGTGTCAAAAAGGTCGCAGTGCGGTCAATTTTCCCCGCCTCATTGAATCCGGGCCTGCACAGGCTAAGACACATAAAAAATAGCGCATTGGAAGAACAGGACATGGCCAAACCAGAAGCTTGGCGTCTGACCCCGGAAGCGTACAGCTTCATCACCACGCTCGATACGCGCTTTCAGGATATCGACACGATGGGCCACATCAACAATGTGGCGATATCCGGCATATTCGAAACCGCGCGGATCCGTTTCCACCACCATCTGGGTCGCCATCCGCAGGAACAGGGTGTGCGCTGGCTGGTCGCGGCCGTTTCCCTCAATTTCGTGGAAGAGTCGCATTTTCCCTACCCGTTCGAAGTGCATTGCGGGATCGGCCATATTGGCCGCACCAGTTGGACGGTCAGTTCCGCCGCATTCCAAAAGGGCGTGTGCGTCGCGACCTGCGACACGACGGTGGTCACCCATGGGGCGGAAGGGCGCCGCGTGATCGATGAAAGCCTGCGTGAGGCAATGGAACAGAATTTCCTGCGTCAGCCCGACTGAGTCGAAGGGTGTCAGGCGAAGCCGTCCATCCGCCGCGACCATTGGAAGGCGATGACTGCGGCCTTGGCGGGCTGAATCATGAGCAGGGCCAGGATCACCGCCAGACAGGGCCATAAAGCAGCTTGCACCCCCAACGGAATGGCAAGCGCGCTGTTCACTTCGATCATCAGCGGCACCAATATGTGGCCCAACAGCAAAATGACGATATAGGCGGGGAAGTCGTCCGCCCGGGATTTGTCCCAACTTGCGCCGCAATGGTCGCAGCAGGGTGACGGTTTAAGGAAATGGCTGAACATCCGGCCTTCGCCGCACGCAGGACAGCGGCCACGTAGCGCCAGCGCCAGTGCGGGACGCAAGGGGCGGTCGAGATTGCTGGCCGGGGGCGTATCGTTCATGGATCGCGTCTATGATCCACTGCCCGGCGCGGCGCAACTGGAACGATAATCGCTTCGCTGCTCTTCCGCCCGCGCGAAAGGCTGTTAAGACGCGACGATGCGCCTGCCGGGTCCCACCGAAGCCTTTGTCCTGTTCGACGATGCGCGGGAGCGCAACGCTGCTCCCGCCCGGCTGTATCGCGACCCCGTGTCGATCATCGCCGCTTATCGGCTGGAAGAAGTGCAACCCGCGCTTGATCGCATCGCTGAAGCAGGGGAGGCCGGTCTCCACGCCGCCGGTTATATGAGCTACGAGGCAGGTCTTGCGCTGGAAGACCGGCTCGCTCCCCTGGCCAGGCGACATCACATCCGTCCGGGATCGGCGCCACTCCTGTGGTTCGGTCTGTTCGACGGCCTGAGGTTCATCAAACCCGAAGCGGTGCAGGCGCTGCTGCCCGATCCGTCCGGGGTGCGGATCGAACCGCTGCGGCCCTTGATCCAGGAAGACGCCTATTACGCCGCATTCGACCGAGTGCAGGAATATATCCGCGCGGGTGACATCTATCAGGTGAACCTGACCTTCCCCTGCGCCACGCGCTTTCACGGCGACCTCATGGCCCTTTATGCCGCTGTCCGGCCGCGCCAGCGTGCGGGCTATGGTGGCGTGATCCGCACGGGCAGTCATGACATCCTTTCCTTCTCGCCCGAACTGTTCTTCACTTGCGTTCGCGGCCAGTTGACGGCGCGCCCGATGAAGGGGACCGCGGTCCGCAGCGCGGATGCCCGACGCGATGTGATGCTGGCTCGCGAACTGGAATCCGACCCGAAGCAGCGTGCCGAAAATTTGATGATCGTCGATCTTCTGCGCAACGATCTGTCCCGCGTGTCGCGCGCGGGAACGGTGACGGTCCCGGACCTTTTTCATGTGGAAAGCTATCCTACCGTCCACCAGATGGTATCGACGATACGCGCCCGCCTTCTTCCCGGCCTGTCGCCTGTGGACGTGCTCCGGGTGCTCTTTCCATGCGGATCGATCACCGGCGCGCCCAAGGTCAGGGCGATGGAGATTATTGGCGAGGTCGAACCCTTCCCCCGCAGTGTCTATACCGGGGCCGTGGGGTGGATCGATCCCGATGGGGATGCCGCCTTCAATGTTGCCATCCGAACGATTTGCGTCGAAGAAGGAAGACCGGAAGGGCTTTTGGGGCTGGGGTCGGGGATCATCGCGGATTCCGACGCAGCGTCGGAATGGGCGGAATGCCTGGCCAAGGGGCGCTTTCTGGCGGGGGCTTGATTTTGGGCTACAGGGGGCTTGAATAGTTTCGATGTCGGTGGCTGACGGACGGTTCGACCTGCTGGAAACCATGGCTTTCGACCCGGTCGATGGCATCAGGTTGCTGGAATTGCATCTGGAACGGTTGAGGGCCAGCGCGACGGCGCTGGATTTCGCTTTCGACCGGCACGATGTCCGCAACGAACTGCAGGCCGCGACCTTTCGCCTGCGGGAACGCAGCCGTCTGCGGTTGCTGGTGTCGCGCCGTGGATCAACGGCGATCGAGGTGCGCGAACATCGCACCTGGCCGAATGCGATCATGCAGGTGGCGCTGGTGTCCCGGAACGCCGGCGCTCATGACCCGCGCTTGTTGCATAAAACGACGGATCGTTCGCTGTATCGCGACATTTTGAACCGTGGCGGCACCTATGAAGTGCTGATAACCGATTCCGAAGGCTTCCTGACCGAAGGCTGCTTTTCCTCCATCTTTGTCGAGCGTGGCGACAAGCTGGTTACGCCACCCTTGTCCCGCGGCCTCCTGCCCGGCGTGTTGCGCCGCAGCCTGATCGAGATGGGCGAAGCGGTGGAAGGCGACTTGCGGCCGAGCGATCTGAGCAAAGGCTTCTTCATCGGCAACGCCGCACGTGGGATGGTGGCCGCTTCGCTCGTCAAATAGGCTATTTGGCCCGCCGCAGATCGCATTGGCCAACTGGCGGTTGCCCCGTCCTTCATACCGCTTTAAGGAGCCTCGCGTCCGCTTTGCGCGGGCATGAGGATATTTCAGAAAGAGTGTTACGATGAGCCAGACTTCCGCTGCCCTCGGTCGCATCCAGCCGTCCGCCACCCTGGCGATGAGCGCGCGCGTGAATGCCCTTAAAGCCGAAGGCGTGGACGTGATTGGCCTGTCCGCGGGCGAACCGGATTTCGATACCCCCGATTTCGTCAAAGAGGCTGGCATCGCCGCCATCCGCAAGAACCTGACCCGCTATACCGATGTGGACGGCACCGCCGAATTGAAGGACGCGGTTGCGTTTAAGTTCAAGCGCGACAATGGCCTGACCTACAAGCGCAGCCAGATCAGCGTGAATTCCGGCGGCAAGCACACATTGTTCAACGCGCTGGTCGCGACGGTGGATGCTGGCGACGAAGTCATCATCCCCGCGCCTTATTGGGTCAGCTATCCCGATATCGTGAACTTCGCTGGCGGCACGCCGGTGTTCATCGAAGCACCCGCCAGCCAAGGTTACAAGATCACGGCGGCGCAGCTTGATGCTGCGATCACTGCAAAGACGAAGTGGGTCATCCTGAACTCACCCTCCAACCCTTCGGGCGCCGCCTATTCGGCAAGCGAGCTCCAGCAGCTGGGTGAAGTGCTGCTGCGCCATCCCCATGTGCTGGTGATGACCGACGACATGTATGAACATGTCTGGTACGCGCCCACCCCGTTCGCCACTGTCGCGCAGGTATGCCCGGATCTGTATGATCGCACCCTGACGGTGAATGGTTGTTCGAAGGCCTTTTCCATGACCGGCTGGCGCATCGGCTTTGCCGGTGGTCCTGAATGGATGATCAAGGCGATGGGCAAGCTTCAGTCGCAATCGACCAGCAACCCCTGTTCGATCAGCCAGGCTGCCGCCGTCGCCGCGCTGACCGGCGAGCAGGACTTTCTGGTCGGACGGAACGCGGCTTTCCAGAAGCGCCGCGACCTTGTCGTTTCCATGCTGAACGACGCGCCCGGTCTTAATTGCCCGACGCCAGAAGGCGCATTCTACGTCTATCCCGACGCAAGTGGCGTCATTGGCAAGACGACCCCGAAGGGGCAGCTGATCGACAGTGATGAAACGCTGATCGGCTATTTCCTCGACGAAGCGAAGGTCGCTGCTGTTCATGGTGCCGCCTTCGGCCTCTCGCCTGCCTTCCGCATCAGCTATGCGACGTCGGAAGAGGTTTTGGCCAAGGCCTGCACACGCATCCAGGAAGCCTGCGCCGCGCTGAAATAAGCAGGTTCCCTCCCGGTTCGAAGACGGGGACCAGTCATGGCTGGTATCGGGGCTAGCGGCAGGCGCGCATCACCGCCTGCCGCCTCTTGCTCTCAATAAGCGTCGGAAGCGAATTTTCGTGCTCGCTACTCTTGCAGGGCAGGTGTCGCGACTTATATCCCGTTTCAATATGAAACTTGTAAGTCAGATGCTTCCGTTAACCCACGGCTAAGCAGGCGACTGCTAATCATCGCCCTTTCCGGGGCCAGGATGGAAGGAAGAAGGCCATGGTGGCATTCTTGAAGTCTGACCTTTTTCTCCGCTTTTTCGGCGGGTTCATACTCGGCTCTGTAGGCATGTTCGCGCTCCATCCCAGTGAGCCGCCTGCCTTGGTCAGCCCGGCCATGGCTGCGTCTGGTGACGCCGCGCCAGCCGATAGCCAATCCAATGCGGCGCTCTGACGGCATAGGCCTTGCTGTCCTTGCGGCTGTTTTGGTCGCATCCCCTCTGCGTGCTGAGCGACCGGTGCTTGCACCCGTGCCCAGCGTTGATGCTTCATCCCGCCAGGCCCGCGAAACTGCCATCTTTGCGGGTGGCTGCTTCTGGGGCGTGGAGGGCGTTTTTTCGCACGTGAAGGGCGTCCATTCGGTTGTTTCCGGGTTCGCGGGCGGGCCCAAGGGGCGCAAGGTGAATTACGGGCAGGTCACCAAGGGCGATACGGGCTTCGCCGAATCCGTGCGCGTGACCTATGATCCCGCGCAGGTCAGCTATGCGACGCTGCTGCGCGTCTTCTTTTCCGTGATCGCCGATCCCACCACGCTCAACCATCAGGGTCCCGATCGCGGCACTCATTATCGCAGCGCGCTTTTCCCGTTGAATGCTGGGCAGGACAAGGCGGCGCGCGCCTATCTGGCACAATTGGGCAAGGCAAAGCTGTGGCGTGACCCCATCGTCACCCGTGTTGAACGATTTACGGGCTTTCAGGCGGCGGACGCCTATCACCAGGATTTCATGTCCAAAAATCCCCGCCACCCCTATATTCAGCGCTGGGATGCCCCGAAACTCGCCGCGTTCAAGGCGATGTTTCCTGACCTGTATCGGCCAAAGCCAGTCAGCTGAACGGGGCTGGCATCAGTAATCGCGCCCTGCATAAAAGTGAGGCGATTCTACCCGCTGCTCATCCCCGATAAAGCCAGCCCACACGCCACCGGGCCGCCAGATGTCTTCCATTTGGCGGCGTGCGTCCTGCTCGGCGATGTGCAGTACATCGCGCTGGTAACGATAGAGGAACGCCGACACGCGGAAGTTGGCGATGCAATGGATATGGATCGATTCGCCTTCAAGGTCACGCATGGTTGCAGCGAACTGCGCAAAGTCTGCCTCCGCCGGGGCATCGAACGCGACGGGAATATGGATGTAGGTCATTCCCAGCGCGCCGACCGTTACCGCTTCATCGGGCAGGGCCTTTTCATGACTGTGCAGACCCAGGTTTACGACATGGGTGACGCCTAGCGCCTTTATGGCTGCGATCTGGGCTTCGCTGGGCTGGCCGGAGGTTGTGACCCGATCGTCCATGCGCCGCCACATGAAGATGTCCGCAGGATCATTCCGATACAGATCCTCGCCCATGTTGCCACTCCCACTGATGATCGGCCCGGTCGTCCGCGACTATCCCGCAACCGACGGCATTCGAAAATAGCGCGCAACGCAATCGGGCGGAGCCTGGTGCCAGACCCCGCCCGCTAAATGCGTCAGTCGTGACGACGGCTTATTTCGGCGCCAGCACCATCAGCATCTGGCGGCCTTCCATACGGGGATAGGCTTCGACCTTGGCGATTTCGCCTACATTTTCGGCTACGCGCTGCAGCAGTTGCATGCCAAGCTGCTGATGCGACAATTCGCGACCGCGAAAACGCAGGGTGATCTTCACCTTGTCCCCGTCGCCTATGAAATCGTGGACCTTCTTCATCTTCGTATCATAGTCATGATCGTCGATGTTCGGACGCATCTTGATCTCTTTGAGTTCCTGCGTCTTCTGGGTCTTGCGGGCGATATTCGCCTTCTTCTGGGCTTCGTACTTGAACTTGCCGATGTCCAGAAACTTACAGACCGGCGGATCGGCGGTCGGCGATACTTCGACCAGGTCCAGCCCGATCTCGTAAGCGCGCTCCATGGCCTCCTGCGTAAACATCACGCCCAGATTTTCGCCTTCGTCGTCGATCACGCGCACCTTGGGCACGGTGATAAACTCATTGTAACGGGGACCGGACTTAGGCGGCGGCGCCAGCGGGCGGCGCATCATTGGGGGACGTATAGCGGCTTCTCCTATTGTTGCTTACAAAACGGCTCTGGCGGCCTTTAGCGCAAAGCCGAAAGGGGCGGCAAGTCCGCAGTTGCGGATTCACCGGCCCCATGTGGCATTGCTGCCTCAGCGCATATCGGGGGCCTGGCTTTCCTTTGCAAGGCGTTCGACCACATCCTGTATCGAAAGGACGCTTTGCCCATCCTTGCCCAGTTCGCGCAGCGCCACCGTGCCTTCGTCGGCTTCGCGGCGGCCTACGACCAGCAAATTGGGCACTTTCGCCAGGCTATGTTCACGCACCTTATAGTTGATTTTCTCGTTACGCAGATCGACTTCGGCCCGGATTCCGGCGGCCCGCAACTGCTCGACCAGCTGCTGTGCATAGCTGTCGGCGTCCGATACGATGGTCGCGACCACCGCCTGGACCGGGGCCAGCCATAGCGGAAATTTGCCCGCATAATGTTCGATCAAGATGCCGATGAAGCGCTCATAGGACCCGAAGATCGCGCGATGGAGCATGACCGGCCGATGCCGTTCGCCATCTTCGCCCACATAGGATGCGTCGAGTCGTTCCGGTAGAACGCGGTCCGACTGGATGGTGCCGACCTGCCATGTCCGACCGATGGCGTCAGTCAGATGCCATTCGAGCTTTGGCGCATAGAAGGCGCCTTCGCCCGGTAGTTCTTCCCAGCCATATTCTGGGGTGTTGAGGCCAGCGGCGGCAACGGCGTCGCGCAACTCATTCTCTGCCTTGTCCCACATCTCATCGCTGCCGAAGCGCTTTTCCGGGCGCAGCGCCAGCTTGATCGAATAGGTGAAGCCGAAATCATTGTAGATGCGGTCGGCGAGCGCGCAGAATGCCCGCACTTCCTCGACAATCTGGTCCTCGCGGCAAAAAATGTGCGCGTCGTCCTGCGTGAACTGGCGCACCCGCATCAACCCGTGCAGCGCCCCATGCGGCTCGTTGCGATGGCAGCAGCCATTTTCGTAGAAGCGCAACGGGAGGTCGCGATAGCTCTTGATCCCCTGGCGGAAGATCAGGACATGCGCGGGGCAGTTCATGGGTTTCAACGCCATCCAGTCGGCGCTGTCGGACACCAGCGGACCTTCATCCTCTGCGTTCGGCACTTCGTCGGGGATGACGAACATATTCTCGCGATATTTGCCCCAATGGCCGGACTGCTCCCACTGGCGAGCGTCCATCACCTGCGGCGTCTTGACCTCGCGATAGCCCGCCGCGTCGATCGCGCGACGCATATAGGCTTCCAGCTCGCGCCAGATTAGATAGCCTTTGGGATGCCAGAAGACGCTGCCATGCGCTTCCTGCTGAAGGTGAAACAGGTCCATCTCCGCGCCCAGCTTGCGATGGTCGCGCTTGCCTGCCTCCTCCAGCCGCGTCAGATGCTCGGCCAACTGCTTCTTGTTGAGCCAGCCGGTGCCGTAGATGCGCGAAAGCATCGCATTCTTCTGGTCGCCGCGCCAATAGGCACCCGACACGCGGGTCAATTTGAACGCCGCCGGATCGAGCTTGCCCGTCGAGGCCAGATGCGGCCCCCGGCACATATCCAGCCAATCGCCGCCTGACCGGTATACGGTCAGTTCCTCACCCTCCGGCAGTTCGGCGGCCCACTCGGCCTTGAAAGTCTCGCCCTCGGCCCGCCAGCGCGCAATCAGGTCCTCGCGCTGCCACACCTCGCGCTGCAGCGGTTTGTCGGCAGCGATGATGTCCCGCATCTTCGCCTCGATGGCAGGCAGGTCCTCTTCAGTGAAGGGCCGGTCCTTCGGTGCGAAATCATAATAAAAGCCGTCGTCGGTCGAAGGACCGAATGTGATCTGCGTGCCCGGAAACAATGCCTGTACCGCTTCGGCCAATATGTGCGCAAAGTCGTGCCGCGCCAGTTCCAGCGCGTCGGCTTCATCCTTTGACGTTACCAGCGCCAGCTGCGCGTCCTGCTCCAGCGGCCGCGTAATGTCGCGCAGCTCGCCATCGACTCGCGCCGCGATGGCGGCCTTTGCCAGGCCCGGCCCGATCGCCGCCGCAATGTCCGCCGGGGTAGTGCCGGGCGCGACTTCACGCACGGAACCGTCGGGCAGGGTGATCTTGAGCATGGCGGACAAGGGGGAGTCTTTCTGTAACTGAGGTGGAGCGGCGCAAAATTCCGCGCTTTCCCCATAAATGGGCAGCCCCCGCTGTCAATAGAAGCAGGCGCCAACGCGGCCTCTCCGCCAGGCGGGTTCAGATTACCAGCAACCGCGCCTGATCGTCGGTCGCTTGCAGAAAAGACACTGGCCCGCCAATGTCCACGCCCTTGGGAAGGTCCCCGGCAGTGAGCTGGCAGAGGGTGAGCCCGCTTTGGCAGGCGGTCAGCACGACGCCCAGGTTCAATGCCTCGTCGATCAGTGTCGCAAGGGTGGGCAGGCCCGCTGCTTGATGGTTTGCATCCTGCGGTGCGCTGATCGGGAGCTTCAACAGCCCCACCGCATCGAGTTGGAAGAACAGGCTCGCCTGGCCGCCCAAAGCTGCTTGAGCGCAGGCCAGCACCAGGGAACCCCGCAGCCGTTCGGCATCCCCAGTCGTGACGAGGACCTTCAGGTCGCGCATAATATGACGGCGCATCCAGGACAGGCGGGGTCCTTGGCGATGCTGACTGTGCGGAAACGCATGGACAAAAGGTCGGCGATCATCAGCTTGCCTGCCATGGCCGCGCCAAATGGCACCAGGGCACGGATGACTTCCAACGCCGCCATGCTGCCAATGATGCCCGTCAGCGCGCCGATTACACCGGTTTGCGCGCAGTTGCGTTCCGGCGCGTCTTCCGGGTTGCCGACCAGGCAGCGATAACAGGGCTGGTCTCGCTCCCATCCACGATAGGTGGCCAGTTGCCCTTCGAATGGCCCCACCGCAGCCGACACCAGCGGAATTCGGAGCCGCTGAGAAGCATCCGCCACAGCAAGCCGCGTGGCGAAACTGTCGCAGCCATCCAGCACCACGTCAGCGTCGCGCAGCATTAGTGCAGCGTTTTCAGCATCGATCCGTGCATTGATGGGGATCAGCTTCACGTCCGGGTTGATCCGCGCCACGGCTGTCATAGCGCATTCCGCCTTCGGTGCGCCGATATCGATGGTGCCGAACAATATCTGACGCTGCAGGTTGGACAGCGCGACATGGTCATCGTCGATGACCCGGATCGTGCCGACCCCTGCCGCCGCCAGATAGAGGATTGCCGGGCTACCGATCCCGCCCGCGCCGATCACCGCGACATCTGCCGACAACAGCCGCGCCTGTCCCGCCCCGCCAATTTCCTTAAGCACGATATGGCGCGCATAGCGCTCCAACTGCTCATCGGAGAGAACGGGGGCGGGTGGGTTCATGATGAACTGACGCCAGTCGATCCGAAGCCGCCCGAACCCCGGACCGTTTCGTCCAATTCCTCCACCTCGGTGAAGCGGGCCATCTGAACTGGCGCGGCGACCAGTTGCGCGATTCGATCACCACGCGCGATGACGAACGGTGCGTCGCCCAGATTGATCAGGATGACTTTCAATTCGCCGCGATAGTCGGCGTCGATCGTGCCCGGCGTATTCGGCAGGCTGATCCCGTGCTTCAGCGCCAGGCCCGAGCGGGGGCGGACCTGTACTTCATAGCCAACCGGGATTGCCATGGCGAAGCCGGTGGCGACCGCATGGCGGTCGCCCGGTTGCAGCGTCACATCTTCGGCGGAAACCACGTCCATCCCCGCCGCGTGCTGGGTTGCATAGCTGGGCGCGGGCAGGCCCGCTGCATGGGGCAGGCGCTTCAGACGGATTTCAATCGGAGCAAGATGCGAGGGCATGAGCGACCTTTTCGATGATGCGGGTGGCGACGGCGTCCTTGGGCAGATGATCCCAGCTTTCCACGCCAGCGGCAGTGACGATGTGAACGCTGTTGCTGTCGCCGCCCATTACGTCACCCGACACGTCATTGGCGACGATCCAGTCCGCGCCTTTACGCTGCAGCTTTGCCTGCGCATATTCGGTCAGCTTGTCCGTTTCGGCAGCGAAGCCGATGAGCAGGCGGGGGCGCTGCGCATGGCGGCCCAGCGTGGCCAGGATATCGGGATTCTCGACCAGCGTGAGCGGCGCTGGCTTGCCGGACCCATCCTTTTTCAACTTTTGTCCGGCGGCGGTGTCCGTGCGCCAGTCCGCGACGGCGGCCACCATGATGGCGGCGTCGGCAGGCAGCGCCGCTTCTACCGCCGCCAGCATCTCGCGCGCGGTTTCAACGTCGACGCGATCGACGCCCGGCGGCGTAGGCAGGCGCACCGGACCTGCGACCAAAGTCACGCGCGCGCCCGCTTGGGCTGCCGCCGCTGCTATGGCGAAACCCTGCTTTCCTGACGATCGATTGGCGATGTAGCGCACCGGGTCGATCGGCTCATGCGTTGGCCCGGCGGTGATGAGAATGTGCCGTCCCTTCAAGGTCTTAGATTTGCTAGACAATAGGCGCTCAATCTCCGCCGCAATCGCTTCGGGTTCGGGCAGGCGCCCCTTGCCGAACTCACCACAGGCCATTTCTCCGTCGTCCGGCTCCATGATGTGGACACCGTCGGCGCGCAGCTGGGCAAGGTTGCGTTGCGTCGCAGCGTGATCCCACATCCGCACGTTCATCGCGGGCACGGCCAACACCGGCTTGTCGGTGGCAAGCAGCAGCGTGGTGGCAAGGTCATCGGCGATGCCTGCCGCCATCTTTGCCAATATATTCGCTGTCGCAGGCGCAACCACCACCAGATCGGCCTGTCGCGACAGCTGGATATGCCCAATCTCGCGTTCTTCCTTCAGGTCGAACATGTCGCCATAGACGTGATCTTCGGTCAGTACGCCCATCGCCAAAGGCGTCACGAACCGGCTCGCGCTGTCCGTCAGCACCGCGCGCACAGCTAAGCCGCGCTTCTTGAGCAGGCGCACCAGTTCCAGCGATTTATACGCGGCGATCCCGCCGGAAACGATCAGAAGGATGCGAGCCTTAGTCATAGCTGAATATGTAGCAGCGCTGTCGTCAGCGCTCCAGCCACTGCTGCCAGGCCCGCGACCGCTGCATAGCGCCAGCCTCCACCGACGCGGATCAGCCTGACTTCGGTCAGCGGCGGCGGCGGTGGCGCACCGCCCTTTTCAGGAAATGCTTCCTCAATCCGTCGTACCAGGCCGGGAAGGCGTTGAAGCGTGCGCCAATTTTCGATCAGCGCGTCCGCCACCTTTGCCTCAGGACCCAGTTCGGAACGCAGCCATTCCTTCACATAGGGGCCGCTCGTCTCCCAAAGGTTGATGTCGGGATCGAGCGCGGTCGCAACGCCTTCCACCATGACCATCGTCTTCTGCAACAACAGCAGATGTGGCTGGGTCTGCATGTCGAAATCGCGGGTGATCGCGAACAGCCCGTCCAGCATCCCGCCCACCGACAGCTCGCGCACGGGCTTGCCCCGCATCGGTTCTCCCACCGCGCGAAGGGCGGTGGCGAACTCATCCACATTATGGTGGCCGGGCACATATTGCGCCTCGAAATGGATTTCCGCCACGCGCTTATAATTGCCGGTGATCAGGCCATAGAGGATCTCCGCCAGCCACATGCGCGCGCGCCGGTCGATGCGGCCCATGATACCGAAGTCGATGGCGACGATGTCGTTGTTCGCGGTGACGAACAGGTTTCCCTGATGCATGTCCGCGTGGAAGAAACCTTCGGCGATGGCCTGACGCAGGAACGCGTTGACCAGCCGGGATGCCAGGTCCTTCACATCATGACCGGCGGCGATCAGGGCGTCGCGGTCGGAAATCTTGACCCCGTCGATCCACTCCATCGTCATGACCTTGCCGGTCGTGCGATCCCAGTCGATCTGCGGTACGCGATAACCCGGCATCGCCTGCATCGCTTCGGCCAGTTCCGACGCCGATGCCGCCTCACGCCTCAAATCCAGTTCGCGCGCGGTCCAGCGCTTCATATTGGCGATGACCAGCCGTGGACGCAGTCGTGCGATTTCGCCACCCAACATTTCGGCATGGGCGGCGGCCCATTCATAGGTCTGGATGTCGCGGTTGAACTGATCGGTCACGCTGGGGCGAATGACCTTCACCGCGACCTCGCGCCCGTCGATCGTCACGGCGCGATGCACCTGCGCGATCGATGCCGCGCCTACCGGATCTTCATCGAAGCGACTGTAGACCGATTCCAGCGGTCGTCCGAAACTCTGTTCGATCTGCGCCCTTATGGTCGGGAATGGGACGGGCGGCAGTGCATCCTGCAGGCGCAACAGGTCATTGGCGGCCTCCTCACCCACCAGGTCGGGGCGTGTCGCCAGCGTCTGCCCCAGCTTGATAGCGGCAGGACCGATCGCCTGGAATGCGTCGGCATAGCGCGGCTGGCGGGGAACGCGCGCACCGATCCGCGCCAGTTTCACCAGCCGCCGCACTGGCGATGGTGTGAGCGGGTCGCGTTCGATCCCCCGCAGCGCCCCATGGCGCGCCAGCGTGCGGCCCCATTTCAGCAGCCGCCAGATATGCGTCACATGGGAAGGCACGGCCGCTTAAATCTTCCAGCCGCTGTGAATCGCGACCATCCCGCCCAGGATCGGCTCCACCTTGGTCTGCACAAAGCCGGCCGCGCGGATCATCCTTTCAAATTCCGGCATGGGCGGAAACCTGCGGATCGATTCGATCAGATAACGATAGCTGTCCTCATCATCGGCCAACAGCTTACCCAGCTTAGGCACCAGCCGGTGCGAATAGGCGTCGTAGACATCGGCGAAGCCTGGCCAGGTGGTGGTGGAAAATTCCAGGCAGAAAAAGCGACCACCATATTTCAGCACCCTGTGCGCTTCCCGCAGCGCCTTGTCGATGTGGGTGACGTTTCGAATGCCAAAGGCGATAGTGTAAGCGTCGAAGCTGCGATCGGAGAAACTCAATTCCTCCGCATTCTGCTGCGACCAGACCAGGCCTTCCAGCCCCTTCTTGCGCGCGCGCTCCACCCCTACGGCCAGCATTTCGGGATTGATGTCCGACACGGTAACCTGCGCGCCATGCTTGGCCATGCGAAAGGCGATGTCGCCCGTGCCGCCCGCCATGTCCAGAATGGCCTCGTCCCGGCGCGGCTTCACCCGGGCCACGAACTGGTCCTTCCACAGGCGATGCGCGCCGACCGACATCGCATCGTTCATCAGGTCATATTTGGATGCGACGTTGGAAAAGACGGCGCGAACCATCCCCTGTTTTTCAGTAGCATCGACGTCGCGATAGCCGAAAGATGCGGTCTCGTTCATGGTAGCACGCTCTAGCCACAGATTGGCCGCCTTGCCAGCCGCCTTTTCACGACATGCTTCTCTCCCGCGCGCCGAACGCCTAGATGGACGTGATGCCTGAACTTCCCGAAGTTGAAACCACCGTCGCTGGCCTGCGCTCTGTCCTGGAAGGCCGGGTGCTGACCCGCGTCGAACCCCGGCGCGCCGATCTACGTTTCCCGATACCGGTCGACCTGCGCCAGCGGCTTACCGGGGCCAGGGTAACCGCATTGTCCCGCCGTGCGAAATATGGCCTCATCGAAACCGATCGCGGCGACATGATGATCTTTCACCTGGGCATGTCGGGTCGTTGGCGAATCGCGCCGACGGAGATTGGCGTGCATGACCATCTGCTGATCGAAACGGACAGTGGACTGCTGCTGTCTCTCAATGATCCGCGTCGTTTCGGATCGCTGGATCTTGTGCGCAGTGAAGCATGGCGGGCCTATGGGCCGTTCACGCGCATGGGACCTGAACCGCTGGGGCCGGATTTTTCCGCCACTGCTCTGGCGCGCGCGCTCGAAGGCAAGACGGCGTCGATCAAGACCACGCTGCTGGACCAGCGCGTGGTGGCGGGTCTGGGCAACATCTATGTGTGTGAGGCGCTCAACATGGCGGGCATAGCGCCTACACGTCCCGCCAGACGTATCAGCCGCGCGCGCCTTGTCCTGTTGGTGGATGCGATTCGGGATGTGTTGACGGCGGCCATCGCAGCTGGCGGATCGACCTTGCGAGATTATGCGCGGCCCGATGGTGAGCTGGGCTATTTTTCCAAACAGTGGCGAGTCTATGGGCGTGAGGGGGAAAATTGCGCATGTGGCGGCACGATCCAGCGCCGGACCGACGGCGGTCGATCGACATTCTATTGCCCCGGATGTCAGAGGTAAGCGCGGCGCTGCCGGTTGACGATGATACTGATCCCCTGTAAGGGGCGCACCTTCACGGGGCTGGCAGGCGAATCCGGCTGGCCCACTTTCCGAGATTTGACGAGACCGAGGACTGTAAATGGCCAATACGCCGCAAGCCAAGAAGCGCATCCGCCGCAACGCCCGCCGCGCCGAAATCAATGGCGCCCGCATCAGCCGGATCCGCACCCTGGTGAAAAAGGTGGAAGCCGCCCTTGCCGCTGGTGACAAGACGGCTGCAGCCACTGCGCTTCAGTCCGTGCAGCCTGAACTGGCGCGCGGCGTGGCCCGTGGCGTAGTTCACAAGAACACTGCGGCCCGCAAGTTCGGTCGCCTGACAAAGCGCGTCGGCGCGCTCGCCTGAACCACATTTAACTTCAGCGTCAGATCAGGAAGGCCCGACCCGCATAAGCGGGGCGGGCCTTTTTCATTGAGCCGTCACATATCGGCACATCGGTCCGCAAATCGAGCAAGGCCGGATTCCCGCGATTCGAGGATTATCTGCTCGATGGCGTTCGAATTAAGCCACTGAAAAATATGAAGTTTTTCATTTACGACGCATTTCCGCGGGTTTGCCGAGTCAACGGCTTTATTTCACATTTTTGACCTGCGATGCCCTTGATCAGGCAGAGAATGCCTGTCTATTTTCCCTTCTCTGGCCGCCCACGAATCGATCTGGCGGTCGTTATACGGTTAGTTGGCACGTGTGTGTTGGAAGGGCGCTGCTTTTCCAGACGGTTCACTGCGTCTTAAAGCTCCGATCGGGGCACAGTTGATGGGGGTCGGCTGTTTATGAAGGATATAGCGGCATTGACAGGAAGTTTGCCCGTTCAGGATGCGCAGGAACATGCGCGTCTCGCAGCGGCCTGGGACGCCATCCGCGCTGGTCTGCGCCGCGACATTGGCGCGCGCATGTTCGACCAGTGGCTGAAGGCGGCCCGGCTGGGCGAATATTGCCCAGAATCGCAGACGCTTGATCTGCTGTTCACGTCCGATTTCACCGCGAATTTCGTTTCGGGCCATTTTGGCGATCGGCTTTGCATGGCGTGGCGCTCTGCCGGGGCAGGGGTGCGCGAAGTTCGCCTGCGGCGTGCGCCTAATGCTGTGGGTCCGCGCCTGCTGGAAATCGTTGCCACGCCAGAGCTGTCTGACGCGTCTGAGGTGGACTCGCACGAAGGTCCCGCCGCCTGCAATTTCCAGCCGCGCCATGGATTTGAAGATTTCGTAACGGGCGAAACCAACCAGCTTGCCTGTTCGGCGGCGCAAGCGATGGCTGGCGAAGCGCAGCCCCGGTACAGCCCGCTGTTCATCCATGGCGGCACCGGCCAGGGCAAGACGCACCTGTTGCACGCAATCGCCCGCGCCTTTTCCGCTCACTCCCCGACGGCGCCGGTGCTCTACATGTCGGCAGAACGGTTCATGATGGAATTCGTGAACGCGATGCGCGCCAACGACACCATGAACTTCAAGGCGCGACTGCGCGCGGCCCGGCTGCTGCTGATCGACGATATTCAGTTCATCGCGGGCAAGGGATCGACGCAGGAGGAGTTTCTCCACACGATCAACGACCTGATCGATTCGGGCGCCCGGATCGTGGTGACCGCCGATCGCGCTCCGCAACTGCTCGATTCGATCGACCCGCGCATCCTGTCGCGCCTAGCGGGCGGCCTGGTCGCCGACATCCGCCCCGCAGGCCTAGACCTGCGCCTCGCCATATTGGAAGCCAAGCGCGCCTTTGCAGGCGATCCACCGGTCCCTGACGCCGTCATCGATTTCCTGGCCCGCTCGATCCGCTCGAACGTCCGTGAACTGGAAGGCGCTTTCAACAAGCTGATCGCCTATGGTCAGCTGACCGGCCGCTCCATCGACCTGGAATTTGCCCAGGGCATGTTGGCCGACGCCGTGCGGGCCAATGCGCGCCGCATCACGGTCGATGAAATCCAGAAAGTCTGCGCCGCCCACTACAAGATCGACGCCGCTGAGATGCGGTCCAAGCGCCGCGCCCGCGCGGTCGCCCGCCCGCGTCAGGTGGCCATGTATCTCGCCAAGAAGATGACACCACGCTCTCTGCCCGAAATTGGCAGGATTTTCGGCGGCCGCGATCACAGCACGGTCATTCATGCCGTAAAGACGATCGAAGGGCTGCGCCAGACAAGCCCTGATATGGATGCCGACATTCGCGCGTTGCAGCGCCAACTGGAGAGCTGATTCTTCGCGGCAGCAATATGGAAGTAATCGCCCGACGCATGATCCGGCATCTTGCCCTGCTGCTCGCGGTGATCCTGTGGGTGGCGCCGGGGTTGGCGCAATCGTCCAGTGCTGCTGTACCTTCCGATGTGCGCGTGGTCCTGGACACCACCGCAGGGCGGATCGTAGTGGCGGTCCACCTCGCCCAGGCGCCGGTGACCGCCGCCAATTTCCTGCAATATGTCGACAGGAAGCGGTTTGACGGCGTGCTCTTTTATCGGGCGGTGGGGTCAGCGGACTATGGCTTCGTCCAGGGTGGAACGCAAAATGATCCGGCGCGAATCCTGCCGCCGATCGCACATGAGCCAACTACGCAGACTGGCCTGACCCACGATGATGGCGCGCTGTCCATGGCGCGCTATGCGCCGGGCAGCGCCACCGGCGACTTTTTCATTGTGCTGGGGCAGATGCCCGGCATGAACGCAAATCCGCAAGCATCGGGTGACAATCAGGGCTTTGCCGTTTTCGCCCATGTGGTCGAGGGCATGGACGCAGTTCGTCAGATAGTGGCCGCGCCGAAATCTGCGACAGCGGGCGAAGGCGTGATGAAGGGGCAGATGCTCGAACAACCGGTCCAGATCATCACCGCCCGACGCATTCCCTGAAATATAAAGACGCCCAGCGGCATAGGACCGCCAGGCGTTCATTCATCGTAAACAGGCTCTCTTCAGCCGCGCTTCTCAGGCGGGAGCGTGATCTTCACCTGTTCTCCATTCTGACCAGGGAAGTCGGTAAACATCGCATCGACCAGATTGGGCACCAGATAGGTCAGCCGGTTCGACAGCGATTGGGCCGATGCCCTGCCTTCAAACAGGCGGCGATTGTCAGCGGCGCGATCGATTTTCATGCTCAGGTCACTGGTATAGACGGTGTAGCTGCTGACGTCGGTATAGCCGGGGCCAAACAGCCAGGGATCATAGAAGCCATAGCCCCAGGGACGCCCCCACCGACCGCGCCACCCCCAACCGCCATAATAGAAGGGGTCGGCTCCGAAATTGGTCGAACGCACCCTCTCACGCCCATTGTCGACGCCATATGCGACGCGCACGATCAGGTCCGCACGGGCAGGATCGTTCGCGGGCACGTAACCGGTTTGGCTGAGCCGCTGCCCGATCAGGCTGGCATATTGAGCAAATTCGAGGCCGCCAGCCAGACCGGGGTCATCTGCCACGATGGTGAAACTCTGCCCGGCGGGGGCGGGTAGCTGCTGGAACCGGGCAACGTCCGCCTTGAAGGACGTTGCGCAACCCGAAAGGGTCATGAGCGCCAGAGCGGGCGCTGCGATTAAGCCGATCTTGTTGAAACGGGTCATAAATTCGCGTCCTGTAACAGGCGAATGCCTAGGGCATCATTATTGCGCTCCGTAGTAGCAGAACGCAACTGAACATCATTTGAACGCTTCATAGGGGCAAATGGACGCATGCCATGCCCGCCCTCAAGCGCGAGGCGGGCGGATATGGTGGCCGATCAGCGCATCAGGCCCATCGCATCATAGGCCGCGCGCAAGGTCGGTTCGGCGGCGGCCCTTGCCTTGGCCGCACCCTTTTCCAGAATGGCGTCCAGCGCGGCGTCGTCGGTCCGCAATTCCATGAAGCGGGTGCGGATGGGGCGCAGCGTTTCGACCAGCAATTCGCCCAGGGCGGGCTTGAACGCGCCAAAACCCTTGCCGGCAAACTCGGCGCACACGGCGTCCATGCTCCTGCCCGCCAGCGTGGCGTAGATACCGATGAGGTTGTTTGCCTCCGCGCGTCCGGCCAGACCTTCTGCACTGTCGGGCAGCGGTTCGGGGTCGGTCTTGGCCTTCTTCACCTTCTGCATGATGGCATCGTCGTCATCGGTCAGATTGATGCGGCTCATATCCGACGGGTCCGACTTGGACATTTTCGCGGTGCCATCACGCAGGGACATGATCCGCGCCGATTCTTTCGGGATGATCGGATCGGGCAGGGTGAACAGGTCGACGCCGAAATCGGTGTTGAACTTGGTGGCGATGTCGCGCGCCAGTTCCAGATGCTGCTTCTGGTCTTCGCCCACCGGCACATGGGTCGCGTTGTAGGCAAGGATGTCGGCGGCCTGGAGCACCGGGTAGACGAACAGGCCGATGGACGCGCCTTCGCGATCCTTGCCCACCTTGTCCTTGAACTGGGTCATGCGGTTGAGCCAGCCGATGCGCGCGGTGCCATTGAGCAGCCAGCACAGCTCTGCATGCGCCGGAACGCGCGCCTGGTTGAACAGGACCGACCGGTCCGGGTCGATGCCCGCCGCGACCAGCGCCGCCGCCATGTCGCGCACGTTGCGGATGCGCTGCTCGCGGGCTTCGTGCACGGTAATGCTGTGCATGTCGGCAAGGAAGAAGAAGCACTGGCTTGCCGCGTCCATCTCATCCTGCATGCGCACCCAGTTGCGGATCGCGCCCAGATAATTGCCCAGGTGCAGATTGCCGGTCGGCTGGATGCCGGAAAGGACGCGCATATTCTATCCGTTCTCTATGTTGCTGGTGGCCCCTCTTCGGCGGATCAGCGCCTTGAGGTCGGACACCCGATAAGCGCCCGTAAGGAAACAGGCTACCCCGTAAAGTGCGACACCCGCGCCGACAAGCAAGGCCAGCGCCGCATAGCGCGTGACCATCGCGCCGCCCAGCCATGGCTCCAGCAACCCTTCTCCCGCGAACAGGACGCCGCCCATCGCGACGGCTGCTGCCGCCAGGCGGGGCAGCCGACGGCGCAGTTGCGTGTCCGCCGCGAAATGCCCACGCTTGACCAGCGTTGAATACAGCATGACGACGTTGACGGTGGAGGCCAGGGCGGTCGCCAAAGGTGGCCCAACATGGCCCACCAACGGGATCAGAGCGAAATTCCCGATGATGTTGATGAGGATCGACAGCATCGCATAGCGCACCGGCGTTCGGGTATCGCCGCGCGCATAATAGCCGGGCGTCAGCACCTTCACCAGGACATAGGATGGCAAGCCGATCGAGAAGGCGGACAGCGCCCAACCGCATCGTTCCGCATCTTCCGCGGTGAACAGGCCATATTGGAACAGGCCGCGCACGATCGGTTCGGCCACGGTCAGGAATGCGACGGTCGCGGGCAGCGTCAGGAACAAGGCCAGTTCGATGCCGCGATTCTGGGTTTCCATCGCCACCTGTTCCTGGCCGGTCGACAGCAGGCGGGATATCGTGGGCAGCAATATGGTGCCCAGCCCGATGCCGATCAGCCCCAGGGGCAGCTGGTTCAACCGGTCGGCGTAATAGATGTAGGTGATCGAACCGGACGCCAGCAGCCAGCCGGACAGCGCCGTGGAAACGAGCAGGTTGATCTGCTGCGCGCCAGCTCCTGCGGCTGCGGGCACGATCAGGCGCAACAGTTCACGCACGTCGCCGTCCAGGCGCGGTCGCCTGATCCGTAGCGAAACGCCCGCGCGGCGGCAGGCCCAGATCAGCCAGAGCAGCTGCAGCGCGCCGCCTACGGTAACGGATATAGCCTGCACCCGCGCGGTTTCATATTCGTCCGCGCCGTGAAAGAACCAGAGGCCCGCGATCATCGCGACGTTCAGCAATATGGGCGCGGCGGCATTCGCCCAGAATTTGTCGAGTGAATTCAATATGCCGCCCAGCAGGGAAGCCAGGCTGATGAGCGCCAGATAGGGCAAGGTGATGCGCGACAGTGCGACGGCGAAGGCGAACTGGTCCGGCGTGGGGTTCTGCCGCGAAAACCCGCCTGAAAGAAGCCAGGTGATCGGCCATGCCGCAATGATGAGCGCGACGGTGAACAGGATCAGCACGGGCAGCAGTACGGCCAATGCACGTTCGGCGAATTGATACCCCGCGCTGACGCCGTCAGGTCCCGCTGCCTTGCGGTTGAACATGGGAATGAAGGCAGCCGAAAATGCGCCCTCTGCAAACAGGGCGCGAAACATGTTGGGCAAGCGGAAGGCGACGCCGTTGAATGCGTCCGAAGCAAAACCCGCGCCCACATATCGGGCCGCGAGGGAGTCGCGCACCAGTGCGAGCACTCGGCTGGCGAGCGTCAGCCCACCGACCGAGCCAAACGCCTTGACGAGCTTCATGGTCGACCGTTCCCTATCGTCAGCCGGGAGACTGTGGGAAGGCCGCTATTTCCAGATGGCAAGCGCGGCGCTTCGACAATGTCAGCCCGATCGGGAACGGCGATCATGGCTCTTAGGCGTGGCCTGCCGGTTCACCCGCGGTCTGGTTCATCGCTTCAGCCTGCTGCATGTACAGTGTGCCGAAGTCGATCGGGTCAAGCAGCAGCGGCGGGAAGCCGCCGTCGCGGATGGCATCCGCCAGCACGCGGCGGGCAAAGGGGAAGAGCAGGCGGGGGGCTTCGGCCAAAACGAACGGCTGGACCTGATCCTCGGGCACGTTGCGCATGCCGAAGATGGCGGCGTAGACCAATTCCACCGCAAAGGCGGTGCCCTGCGGCGCAGTCGCCTTGACGTCGATCTTCAGCGATACTTCGACCACCTCTTCGCCGACCTTGTCTGCGCCGATGTTGAACTGCACGTCGATCTGCGGCTGATCCTGCCACTGATATACGGCGGGCGCGTTCGGATTTTCGAACGACAGGTCCTTGGTATACTGGCTGATGAGAGCGATCTGCGGCCCGTTGTCGGCGCCGTTGCCCGTGCTGGCGGTCTGGATGATGTCGGCTTCGTCGGCCATGTGCTCTTCCTGATGATCCCGGTTGACGCCGGGCGGCATTGCACCCCCCGGTTGATGGGGCGTGCGTCTAGCAGGGGCGGCCGGGCAGGGCAATGGCGGCAGGCGGAAGGGCATTTGAATATGAGGGGAAACATGCCTATGTTGGCTGCGTTATTGTTTTTCGCGCTAGCCAAAGGGTGTCTTGCCCCGTGTATGTGATCGTTATCCTCGCGCTGATCGCCGGTTTCCTGGCGTTGCGGCTCTACTCCGTGCTGGGCAAGCGGACCGGCCATGAGCAGGAGCCAGCACTGCGTACGGCGGAAGACCGCGCCAAGGTGGCGGTGCTGCAGCCCCGGCCCGTTACTGACATGCCGGGTGATTCGTCCCGCCTGTCCGACGCCTTTATCGCCCCAGGGGGAGAAGGCGGCGTCCGGGCGCTGATTGCCGCCGATCGGAATTTCGACGTTCCCCAATTTGTGGAAGGTGCGCGAAGCGCGTATCGGATGGTTCTTGAAGCTTTCTGGCGGGGCGACCGCCAGGAACTTGAGTGGCTCTGCGACGCCGACGTGCTTGCCTCTTTTGAAGACGCGATCGCGGCGCGGGACAGCGCGGGCCATGTTCTCGACAACCGGCTTGTTCGTATTGAAAAGGCGCAGATCGTCGATGCCAGCGTCAATGGCAGCGTTGCCGAAGTATCCCTGCGGTTCGAAGCGGACATAGCCGCGGTCACCCGCGACAAGGATGGCAATGTCGTCGCTGGATCGTTGACCGACGCCGTCAGCACCAACGACATCTGGACCTTCACGCGCGATCTGCGCAGCACCGATCCGAACTGGAAGCTTAGCGAAACCGACGAGGCGGCATGACGCTGCGCCAGTCGGGCGGCGTGCTGCTGACGGCGTTGCTGCTGTCCGCCTGTGCGGGCGGCGTGATCCCGCCGGGAACCAGCGGTCCGGCGCCGTCTCGGCCTGTCCAAAGCGGGGCCGCTTCTGGCGGTGCGGTGCGTCCGGTTCCCGCCACTCCTCGTCCGCCCCTGCCGGCTACGCCCCCGGCCAGCCCGGTGACCGCGGTCGGCACGGCGGCGAGCGTCGGCGTTGCGCTGGGTCCCGCTATCGCCGATTTGATCCCGTCGGGCGAACGGTCGCGAAAGGCATTGCAGGCATTTCGCATATCCTGCCCGTCGCTCATGCGCCGCACCGATCAAAGTGGCCTGACGCGCGGGTCTGATTGGAATAATGCCTGTGCCGCCGCGTCGAGCTGGCCGGAAACAAGCGCCAGCGAATTTTTCTCACGCTATTTCGAAGCGGTGCAGGTCGGCGACGGCACTGCCTTCGTCACCGGCTATTATGAGCCGGAAATTGCCGGGTCACGCACGCGGCAGGCCGGATATGACGTGCCCATTTACCGACGCCCGCCCGATCTGATCGACGTCAATCTGGGACTGTTCAGCGACAGCCTGAAGGGCAAGACAATTCGCGGCAAGGTGCAGGGCAGCAATTTCGTCCCGTTCGATGAACGGGCGCAGATCGTGTCGGGTTCGCTGGCGGGCCGGGGCCTGGAACTTGCCTGGGCGGCTGATCCGGTCGAATTTTTCTTCCTGCAGGTGCAAGGCAGCGGCAGGCTGCTGCTGCCCAATGGCGATGTCATGCGGATCGGCTATGATGGGCAAAATGGCCGCGACTATGTGGGCATCGGCAAGCTGATGAAGGACCGTGGCCTCATCCAGGCCGGGTCGATGCAGGACATCATGCAATATCTGCGCGCTCATCCGGCGGAGGGCGCGGCGATCATGGATGAAAACAAGAGCTTCGTCTTCTTCCGCGAATTGACCGGCTCTGGTCCGCTGGGCGCGATGGGCGTGCCGGTGACGGCAGAGGCCAGCGTCGCCGCCGATCCCAAATATGTGCCGCTGGGCGCGCCCGTGCTGTTGTCGCTTGATCGTGCGGAACCCAACGGCATCTGGATCGCGCAGGACACGGGCGGCGCGATCAAGGGCGCGAACCGGTTCGACAGCTTCTGGGGCGCGGGCAGCCGCGCGCGCGGCATAGCAGGCGGCATGTCCGCACGGGGCAGCGCGCTGATCCTGCTGCCGGTCGGATCGGCGGCACGCCTGGCGCGTCAATAAAGGTTTCCTGCCATGGCGCGGCGACATCTTTCGTCGGATGAACAGGCGCTGTGGAACGCGCTTGCCCGTTCGGTGCGCCCGTTGCGGCCCGGCGCGCGGTCGTCTGAAACCCCTGCGGCGCCGCTACCACTGTCCAGCCCGCCCGCCCGCCTGAAGGCCCAGCC